>CAYWTG010000026.1:0-11578 GCA_964461155.1 uncultured Ruminococcus sp. | reverse complement strand
AAACTCCGTCGAGCTGCGTGTACTCATGCGTTTTCTCGATCGTGTTGCCGTTTTCGTCGGTCTCGTATTCGATGAACGTATCTTTTCCGCCCGTGTCGGGGCGATAAAGCATAAAATACGTAAATGTCGCAAGAAGTGCCGCGTACAAGGTGAGTATCACGGCGATCGTGATCTTATATTTTAATGGAGTTGCGCGACGGCGCGGCACACGGCGACGCGGTGCGTTATCGTAATTTCTTTGATTCATCGTTAAAATGACTTTCTCGGCATTTCACGTGCCGCTTTATCAATACGCGTTATTCCACGGCAGGTGGATACCGTCCTCGTTTACATCGGCACCGTTAAATACGGTATTGTCGAATACGGAATCGGCGGGCATACCGTATGCGTAGCTTATCTCGCCGTTGTTCACGTTGTTGAACACGCCCTTGCTGTCGAAGGCGGCCTCGGGAATGTCTGTCTCGCCGAGATTATACGATGTATTGATGACGCCGTAGACCGCCTCACGGTTCACGACGTAGTAGCTTGCGGCAAGGTTGCCGGGCATCGTCATCATGTTCATCTCGGAAAGGTCGCATTTGAGGAGACTTTTTGCAAAGAAGAGGATATCGGCCGCCGACATATCGGTGTCGATATATGTGTATATCGCGTCGGCGATGCTTGTGAGCTTGTCGACGTTCGTCAGAGAAAGCGTGGATTTTGCTTTGCTGAAGAGCGCGGTCATGAACTGCTTTTGCGCGTTCTGACGTCCGAGATCGGCAGTGAGATAGCCGTAGCGGTATCTTACGAATCCCTCGGCCTGTGCGCCGTTCAGAGTCTGCTGACCTGCGGGAATATTGATGTAAAGTCCCTGCCCGGGGTCGGAGTAGTACATCGGCTGTTCGACATAGAGGTCGACTCCGCCGAGAATATCGACGATGTTCTGGAAGCCGTCAAGATCCATGATGAGAGAGTAATCGATATTTATGAAAAAGTTCTCCTCAAGTACATTCGTCAGCGAAAGCAAAGCTTCGTTGTACGCCTTTGACTCCTCCATTCCCTCCGTATAGCGGTGGTAGCTGTAGTAGGTGGAGAAAACGGCGTTGATCTTATTTGTCGCGACGTGGTGGAACGAGCCGTCGGGGCCTGTGTGGTCGGATATCCACGTGTCACGCGGGATCTGCATGATCGTTATCGAGCCGTCGCGGTTGTCGACGTTGACAAGCATAAACACGTCGGTCAGCATAGCCGCGCGGTCGTGTCCGAGCACGAGGATATTATACGCATCGACATTGTGTGAGGGGTCAAAATCGATGATCTCGGTAACTGCGTTTCCGAACTTATCGGTCATGACATTTCCGTCGGAGTCCGTCTGAGTGACCACGGCGGTCATGGATGTTCGCTCTGTCTGAGGTCTGTAAAAAACGAAAAGAGAGGTTGCCGCAAGAACAAGCACATAAATGCCGAGGATAACGGCAATCGCGGCTTTTTTACCGGCTGACAGCCCGAGTCTTCTCTTTTTCTTCCTAACGGGTGCGTTTTCCTTGTCTGTCTTTTTCATTTTTTGTTTTCGGCGTTTGCCGACTCCTTTTCGGAATGGGACGTGAGGAGCGATCACCGACTCTCGCGGCAACGCTTTATATAAAAGCTACGCGCGCTGACTGTGTCGACGTCGATCGGAGCGTTGTCGTCGATAAGGCCGCGTATCGTCATATCGAACGATTTTATCATCGTGCGATATAAAAGCATTTCCTTATCGGCGCCCGCCTCAAGTCCGTCGTAAAAATATTTACGAAGCTCGACGCAGTCGGGGAAGGTTCTTGTGTCCTCGATATAGTCCGCAAGATATACTATTGCCTCAAAAACGGTCATATTGTCGTGTCCCGTCGTGTGCCAACGCACACCGGACAGCACGTCATCTGTCGCAAACTCGGGAAAATCGCGAGTTGCGAGTGCGGCGGCGGTCTTTGAATGGAATGTCTTGGGCGACAAAGTATCATAATCACCCACTATTATATCAAATTCCGAGCAATATTGCAACTGTTTTTCAAAATCGCACCGTTTTGTGATATCGTGGAGCAGAGCCGCGCATCGAAGCTCGGCGATTTTCTCGGGGAGATAAAGCTCTCCGAGTCGTGCGGCCTCGCGCTCGACGGCGAGTGTGTGAAGATATCTTTTCTCGGTTAAATATCCGCGAACTTTCTCGCGGAGAGCGAGGATATCGCTTTCGGTTATTTCTTTCATAAAATGCTGTCCTTTCGCAGGTCTCACGAATGCGTGTATATGCCGAATTTCTTTATATATTCCGCCGTGCGACTCTCAAGCAGTCCCTCGCAACTCTCGCCGGCCGAAAGAAGCTCGCGAACGTGCGAAGATGATTCGGGAAAGGCGACAGCGTCGATGAAAGTGATCTCCGCGGAATACTTCTCCTCGTATTCGGCGCACTTTTTCCTGAGCTCACCGTCATCGGTGAGATAACGTCTCATGCAGACTATCGCGGCGCGCGCGAAAATCTCCGGCGCAAGACGCCATTTGTCGAGCGTGAGAAACATATCGTCTCCGCAAAGCATGAATATCTTTTCGCCCTCGCGCTCAAGTGAACGGAGAGTGTCGACGGTGTAGCTTGCGCCGCCGCGATCGATCTCGAGAGACGACACCTCGGCGCACGGGATGCTCTCGAAGGTGAGTCGGCACATCTCGAGACGCCTCTCGCCGTCTATGTGGAGAGTCTCGGTCTTGTGAGGCGGCGTGCCTGCGGGCATGATGATGAGTCGGTCGAGCTTTACCGCACGTGCGAATTCCCGCGCGGCGTGGAGATGTCCGAGATGCGGCGGTGAAAAAGTGCCGCCGTAAAGCCCGACTCTCGTCACGTCTTTTTCGTTCATTTCAGCTTGATCTGCGAGGAGATCTTGCGATTCTCCTCCTTTGAGGAAACGCGGAAAAGTACGATCTTTCTTCCGATTACGGAAACGACGTCCGCGCCTACTGCCTGCGCCACGGAATCCGCCGCCTCTCTGGTCGAAAGTCCGGAGTTTTCGAGCACGCCGATCTTTATCAGCTCATGCGCCTCGAGCGCGTCCTCAAGTGCACGGCAAAGCTCGGGTGTCACGCCGCCCTTGCCGACCTGTGTTATTGCCTGCATAGTGTTCGCGAGGCCGCGAAGATATGCTCTGTTTTTACTTGTAAGCATTGATTAAGTCCTTTCAGCACCGCGCACGAAACGCCGATGCGGCTTTTTTTAGTTTTTCTCCTGTGCGATGACTCGGCAAAGAAGCTCGGAAAACTCGCGAAGCGCGCGGCCTCTGTGGCTCACGGCTCCTTTTTCATCCGATGAAGCTTCGGCAAATGTCTTTAAAAGCTCGGGAGAGTAGAATAAGCTGTCGTATCCGAAGCCTCCCTCGCCCGACTCGCTTTCGGTTATATACCCGCGACACTCACCGCGCACGGTCATGCATTTTTCGGGTGAAAGTCCTACCGCGGCGGCGACTTTCGCGTCCGCGCGCAACTCTGCGGGAACTGTCAGGTCACAAGATGCGGGTAGCACGGCTGACATGACGCAGACAAATGCCGCGCTGCGATCCTCCGTTCTTACGCCGTCAAGCTCACGAAGAAGTTTTTCACGATTCGCGCGATCTCTGTCACTGCATTCGACATCCGCCGAATACCGTGCGGAGTATATCCCCGGTGCACCGTCGAGTGCGTCTACGGCAAGTCCGGAGTCGTCGGCGATCCCGATATATCCGAGCGAAGCGGCAGCGGCGGCCTTGATGAGCGAATTTTCTTCAAAGCTCTTGCCGTTTTCCTCGATCTCGTCCGTATAGCCGACGTCTGCGAGGGATAAGATCTCGACATCTGCGAGAATGCCCTCGGAAAACAGCTCGCGAAGCTCCGCTATCTTCTTTTTATTATTTGAAGCGAGCACGATTTTCGTCATTTTAAGCGTCATCCTCTCCGAGAAGCGCGTCGACGAACATCTGCGCGTCAAACGGCTGCATATCGTCGATCTGCTCTCCGACACCTATGTATTTTACGGGAATGCCGACCGTGCGGCGTATCGAGAAGACCGCGCCTCCCTTGGCCGTTCCGTCGAGCTTTGTGAGGATGAGTCCCGTGATATCGGTCGCGTTTTTGAACTCTTTTGCCTGGACGAGCGCGTTTTGACCCGTGGTCGAGTCGAGAACGAGGAGAGTCTCGCGCGAGCTGTCGGGGAGCTCGCGATCAAGCACGCGGCCGATCTTCGCAAGCTCGTCCATGAGATTCTTTTTATTGTGGAGTCTTCCGGCGGTGTCGACGATGAGCACATCGGCATCGCGGCGTTTTGCGGCAGCGACCGCATCGTAAACGACGGCCGCAGGATCCGAGCCCTCGCTCTGATGAACGAGTTCAACTCCCGCTCTGTCGCACCAGACGGCAAGCTGTTCGATGGCCGCCGCGCGGAATGTGTCCGCCGCCGCCACGAGCACGCGCTTGCCCTGCGATTTGAGATTTGCAGCGATCTTTCCGATCGACGTGGTCTTTCCGACTCCGTTGACGCCGATAACGAGGATCACCGACGGATGCGTGTCGAGCTTGAGCTCTTCACCCTCTCCAACGAGCTCGCGGAGTATCTCGGCAAGTGCCGCTCTGACGTCATCGGGCTCTTTGATATTGCCGCTTTTGATGCGGTCGCGAAGCTCGTCGATGATGTACTCCGTGCTCTCCGCGCCGACATCGGCACAGATCAAGACTTCCTCGAGCTCCTCGAGAAGATCCTCGTCGACCTTGCGGAAGCTCTTTATCACATCGTCGAGCTGACCCATTACGGCATTTTTCGTCTTTTTGAGTCCGTTTTTGAGCTTATCTAAAAATCCCACCTTGAATTTCCTTTCGTTTTATAAAGCATTTCACCACCTGCGGCGCACCGCAAAGCGCGTTATTTTAAGAAGCTGTCGTTTCCGTCGGCGGCATTCACGTCGAGCGTGAAGACCTTCGAGATACCGCGACGCGGCATGGTCACGCCGTAGAGCGTATTCGCGATGTCCATCGTTCCGCGACGGTGCGTTATCATTATTATCTGCATCTCGGCGGAAAATTTGCGTATGTAGGACGCAACTCGCGAGACGTTGACCTCGTCGAGAGCCGCCTCGATCTCGTCGAAAATGCAGAACGGTGAGGGGCTGTATTTTATCAGTGCGAACATGAGCGCGATCGCAATGAACGCCTGCTCTCCGCCCGACAGGAGACTGAGGCTCTTGACGGTCTTTCCGGGAGGTGCGGCGGATATTTCGATACCGCTCGTGAGCACATTTTCGGGATCGGTGAGAGTAAGCTCCGCAACACCGCCGCCGAAGAGCTCGGAGAACACCTCTCCGAAGTTTCGGTTTATCGCCTCGAAAGCTTCGGTGAACATACGACGCATATCGCTCTCGATACCGTCGATCACGCCGACAAGCTCCGCTTTCGACGCCTCGAGGTCGTCGAGCTGTACTTTTATATGATCGTACCGCTCGCGCGTTTCGGCATACTCGTCGATGGCCGCCACGTTTACGTGGCCGAGCTCGCGGATCTGAGTTTTCAACTCCGTAAGCTTCGCGTGACATCTCTGGCGTGTGCCCTCGGCGACCTTCTCATATCCGTCCTCGCCAAGCAGTTCGACCGCCGCCGAGTAGGTGAGCTCATACTCATCCCAGAGGCGCGAGGTCATCTTGTCGAGCTCCGCTTTTATCGAGTCGAGTTTATTTGTGTTTTTCGTGTGAGCGACGAACTGAAGCTCCTTTTTGCCCGCGAGCTCCTTTTCGCGGCGGCGCGTCTCGGTAAGCTTTTGCTCAAGCTCTTCGCCCTCCGCATCGAGAAGCTTTAACTTCTGCTCGAGCTCTTCGAGATTTCGCGCGGTCTGCTCGCCCATCGCGTTCACGCTTTCGCGTCGGCTCGCGGCAGACTCGATCTCCGCCGAAAGTCGCTCTATCTTCTCACGGCTTTCGACAAGTCCCGCTTCGAGCGCGGCTATATTTCCGCGAAGCTCGTCTGCGGAGAAAGAGATGTTCTCGCGGTCTTTTTCAAGTCCCGCAAGCTTTACGCGAAGCTCGGATATTTTCAAGCTCAGCTCGTCCGCGTCAAGTTCGGCCTGTCCGCGAAGCGCGGCTTCGTTCTCGCGTTTTTCGGAAAGCTCTGCGATACTTCTTTCGCCCTCATTTATGAGCTCTTCGAGCTTTTTTATATCGTCCGCGCTCTTTTTGCTGCTTTCGTCAAAGCTTGCGACATCTCCGCTCAGCTTTTCGATAAGCCCGAGCGTCATATCTCGCTTTGCTTCGAGCTCGCCGAGGCTCGAGCGTTCGACGGACGCCATCGACTCGGTGAGGCGACGCTTTTCGTCGGCATCGGCTCTCGCGACTGTGAGCGACGCGAGTTTTTTCTCGTTTTCGGCAAGTCGCGTCGACAGCTCCGACTTTTTGCTCTCGCACTGCGTACGCTGCTTTTTCATCGTGTCGATCTGCGAGCTTCTTGTGAGCATTCCGCTGTCGTGACGCGTCGAGCCTCCCGTGAACGAGCCGCCTGTATTTATCTGCTGTCCGTCGAGAGTGACCGTTCTGACGCGCCAACCGCGTGCGCGAGCCATATTCGACGCATTGTCGAGATTGTCGAACACGCAAACGCGTCCGATGACGCTTTTCACGATATCGCGGTACGCATCGTCACAGTCGACGAGTTCATCGGCAAATCCGATAAAGCCGACGCAAGACGCGGCACTCGATATCTCCGCGTTTCTGCTCTGAGCTTTGACCGTCGTCATCGGGTAGAAAGTCGCGCGACCCGCGCCTGCGCGTTTGAGCGAGGCTATCGCTGCTTTTGCCGAAGCTTCGTCGGTCGTTACGATATTCTGGAGTGCCGCGCCGAGTGCGGTCTCGAGCGCGACGGAGTATTTTTGATCTACGCGAATGAGGTGCGACAGCGGCCCGTGTATTCCCGAAAGTCTGCCGGACGCCGCCTGCGACATTACGTATTTTATACTGTTGTTGTAGCCGTCGAAGTGCTCGAGCATCCTCTCAAGTGCCGATATTCTGCTCGAAAGTGCCTCGCACTCCGCGCTTGAGCGCGAAAGTTCGGCGCGTATGCCGTCATTTTCCGCACGAAGCTGTTCAAGCTTTGAATCGGCGTCGGAGAACTTCTTTTTCTCGTCCTCAAGCACGCGCTCGTACATGGCGACGCTCTCGCTTTGATCGGCTATTTTTTCTTCGATTGCTCTAAGCTCCGCGCGATAATTCTCGATCTCGCGGTCTGTGTCTTCGCGACGCTCGCTACCCTCGCTGATGCTGTTTTTGAGCACATTCAAGCGGATTCTGAGATCGGCAACCGACGACTCGACATTTCTGCGCTGTGTGAAAAGGTCGTCTATGAGCCTGTCCTTCTCGGCACGAAGCGCGGCATTTTTGTTTTTTTCGTCATTTGCCGCGTCAAGCTCGCCTTCGCAAAGCTTCACGCTGTCGCAAATTTCCGAAAGGCTCTGCTCCATAGCCGAGAGCTTCACTTTTGAAGTCTCGATCGAGAGCGCGGCATTTTCGGCTGCACGTTTTTCTCCCTCAAGGAGCTCACGCGCGTGGAGTGTATTGTTTTCGATGAGTCTGGCGTCGCTTTCGAGTCTGCTTTTCTCGTTTCTGACTCCGCCGAGCTCGTCGTAAAGCCTCTGCGAACGCTCTTTATTTTCGCTTGTCGCGGAGTAAAGACGTTCGAGAGTGTCGTTGACGGTTTTGAGCGTGTCCTCGGTCATCTCAAGCTCATGAGCCGACATTTTAGTCTCGGCTTCGAGCTTTTCGAGGCTCTCACGCATCTTGTCCATGTCATATTTCCACAGGGAAACGTCGAGCTTCTTTTTTTCGTCGTAGAGCTCGAGATAGCGTCGCGCCTTTCCGGCCTCGCGCTCGAGCGGACCGACACGTGCGGCAAGCTCTGCGGCTATATCGCCGACGCGCGTCATATTGTTTTCGGTTTCCGCAAGCTTCTTTTGAGCCTCGTTTTTGCGGTATCGGTACTTCGTGATGCCCGCCGCTTCCTCGAAGATGCTGCGTCTTTCCTCGCTCTTTTTTGAAATTATCTCGGCGATGCGTCCCTGTCCGACTATCGAATATCCCTCGCGGCCGACGCCGGTGTTCATGAAAAGCTCGTAGATATCCTTGAGTCTTACCGGCTTTTTGTTTATAAAGTACGCGCTGTCGCCCGCTCTGTAATAGCGGCGCGTTACGGTTATTTCGTCGTAATCCGACGGGAGAGTTTTCTCCTCGCCGCTGTTGTCAAAGGTGATCGACACCTCGGCAAAGCCCATGGGGCGCACTCCGTCGGCACCCGAGAAGATAACGTCCTCCATTTTCGAGCCGCGAAGGCTCTTTGACGACAGCTCGCCGAGCACCCATCGCATAGCGTCGGTAATATTTGATTTTCCGCTTCCGTTAGGCCCCACGATTATGGTAGTACCGGGGTTGAAGCTGAGCACGGTGCGGTCGGGAAAGGACTTAAATCCGTGTAGCTCAAGAGATTTTAAATACATACCTCGTCTGCCTCCTGTGTGTCGTGTATGGCGAATGTATTTTCGGCAAGTGCCGCGTTTTCTTTTATTATAACACGAGAGCCCGTGATGCGCTCGTATTCCGTGCGATTTATCTTTTTTTGGCCGACTACGGCGGAAAGTGCGCCGCGCGGGACTGTGATGACCACAGTCTTACCGAAGACGTCGCGCTCTTTCAGCGCGGCTGTGATCTTTCGTCTCCACAGCTCTCCTCGAACGAGCTCGCCCATCGCGGGATGCGCGGGGCCTGCCGAATAGTGGTCGTCCGAGTGCAAAAGCTCGCTGTCGCAGAGTCCGACTCTGAGACACTCAACGCCCGCGTTGTCGAACACCTCAAGCACGTCCGCACTTCGCGACACCGCCTCGTCCACTCCGAGCGGTTCATACTCGCCGAGCTTTGACATTTTCTCAAGCTGTGTCCCGCAAAGCACTACCGTGGGATAAATCCGCGAAGCGGAGCAACCGAGCTCGCATATCTCGCGTGCCGTTTTGATCTCGTCATCGCGCGTCGACGCGGGAAGTCCGACCATCATCTGACCGACAACCGAAAAGCCCGCCTCGCGAAGTGATCCCACCGCGCGTCTCGTGTCTTCAACGCTGTGTCCGCGTCGCGAGACTTCAAGAACTCGAGGCGACATCGTCTGAATGCCGAGCTCTACCGCCGCTATCGTATATCTTTTTAAAATACCGACGATCTCGTCATCGATGTAGTCGGGGCGCGTCGACATACGGATGCCGCACACGCCGCGTCCGACATACGACTGCGCCATATCGAGAAGCGAGAGCATGAGATCTCTGTCGATACCGGTAAACGACCCGCCGAAAAATGCGATCTCCACCTCGCGACCCGAAGACTCAAGTTGCGAAAGCGAGCACTCTATGAGCTCTCGCGCGTCTTCCATATCGAACTCATGTCTTCCCGAGATCGTCTTTTGATCGCAGAAAACACAAGCGTTCGGGCAACCGAGGTGCGGGATGAATATCGGAATGTTTGCGTGACTTTTCTTCAATTTTTCTCACCGAAAAGGCGAAGTGCCTCTGCGGCCGCACGCTGTTCGGCTTCGCGCTTGCTTTTCGCCTTGCCGCGGCCGATGACATTGCTGTTGAGATGCGCCTCGACCTCGAATATTTTTTGATGATCCGGGCCGTGCTCGGCTACGAGAACGTACTCGAGACGCTCTCCCTCGACCTGCTGAACGATCTGCTGGAGAGCCGTCTTCGAGTCGACGAGCGCGCCGTCACCGTGGATCGATTCGACCTCGCTTTTAATGTACGGCATGAGGAAATTTTCGACCGCGGAGAGATCTCGACCCGAGTCAAGGTAGATCGCCGCAAGGACTGCCTCAAAAGCATCGGCGAGGATCGACGGGCGCGTTCTGCCGTTGTTCATATCCTCTCCGTGACCGAGGTAGATGTATGCTCCGAGGTCGATCTCGTGCGCATATTTCGCGAGAGCCTTCTCGCAAACCGTCGCCGCGCGGAGCTTTGTGAGATCTCCCTCCTGCCTGTCGGCAAACTCGCCGTAGAGGTATCTGCTGACCGCGATTGACAAAACGGAATCTCCGAGAAACTCGAGACGCTCGTTGCACTCTATGCTGATATTTCTGGCGCGACACTCGTTTGAGTACGATGAGTGCGTCAGTGCTTTTTTGATTATCTCTTTATCTTTAAAAGTATATCCGATCGCACGCTCCAAGAGCTCGATCGGCTGTTGTTTCGTAGCCATAGTCGCTCCTTTTTATGACCTCTTCCCGCTATATCGTTATTCGGCAAGGGACGCCGTTATCTCGTCAATTGCGCCGGATGACGCAAATTTCTCCGCCTGAAGTATCGCGTTTTTGATAGCCTCTGCGTCGGAACCGCCGTGAGCTTTTATGACGGGGCGCGATATGCCGAGTATCGGTGCGCCGCCGAGAGATGAGGCATTGAATCTTCCTTTGAGGGCTTTGAGACGCGATTTCATGAGAAGATACGAAATCTTTCCGCCGAGGCTCGACGAAAATGTCTCTTTCAGCACTCCGAGCATGAATTTTCCCATGCCCTCGGTCAACTTCAAGGCGATATTTCCCGTAAAGCCGTCCGTGATGAGCACATCGCACCCTCCGACGGGGAGCTTCGACGACTCGACGTTTCCGACGAAATTAAGTCGCTCGTCGGCACTCATAAGTGCGAAAGCCTCTCTTTGAAGCGGAGTGCCCTTGCACTCCTCCGTGCCGTTATTGAGAAGTCCAACTGTCGGATTTTTCACTCCCATGACTTTCTCCATATAGACGCTTCCGATGTACGCCCACTGAACGAGATTGTCCGCCGTCACGGAGATGTTCGCTCCGCTGTCCATAAGGAGGACGGGACGTCCGAGGGGGAGAAGTGTCGCGATTGCGGCGCGGCGAACGCCTTTTATGTTTCTCGCGATGAGCGTGGCTCCGGTGTGGAGCGCGCCCGTGCTTCCCGCGCTGACGAATGCGTCACCCGACTCCTTCAAAAGGCGAAGTCCCTCGCTCATTGACGAGTCTTTTTTCGCTTTCATGACCGCCATCGGGTCGTCATCCATTTCGATAACGCCGTCGGCGTGTACAAGTTCGATATTATCCGAATGCGGGAATTTTTCGACGAGCTTTGAGACTGCATCCTCTTTTCCGACGAGCACGAGACTCGCGTCGGTCACGAGCGAAGCCTCGCACGCGCCCTTAACTATTGCCTCGGGAGCGTTATCTCCGCCCATTGCATCGATTATTATCCTCATTATTTCTCCTTTGCCGTCATTCGGCACTCTTCTCTGAGAGAGTCAAGCTCTGCGGCGCATCTGTCGCAGTTTTCGAGCGCGCGTGCGGCATACGCCTCATATCTGGCACGTTTTCCGCCTTTTACCTTGTGCTCGAGCGGTGCTATAACGCCGAAGTTCGCGTTCATCGGCTGAAACTTTCCGACACCGCCGGTCGAGATGTAGTTTGCCATCGCGCCTGTCATCATCGTGTCGGGGAAAAGGTAAGTCTTGCCCGTGCAAAGCTCGGAGGCGGCCGCGATTCCCGCCGCAAAGCCGGACGCTGCGGACTCGATATATCC
>CAYWTG010000025.1:0-11702 GCA_964461155.1 uncultured Ruminococcus sp. | reverse complement strand
ACATGAACGGCATGGGCGGCGGAAAGTTCGAGCCGCAGGGCACGATGACGAGAGCTATGGTAGTGACGGTGCTTTACCGCATACAGGGCGAGCCCGATGTAAAGTACAGAACGGGCTTTAACGACATAAAAGATGGCGCATGGTACGCCGACGCCGTATATTGGGCGTCGTATAACAAGATCGTAAACGGTGTCGAGATCGGCAAATTCGCGCCCGACGAGAATATCACTCGCCAGCAGCTCGCCGCGATCCTCATGAGATACGCCGCTCAAGAGTACATCACCACGGAAGAACGCGCCGACATCACGGGATATTCCGATTATAAAAAAGTTCAGGCATACGCGCGCGACGCGATGTCATGGGCGAACGCAGTGGGACTCATCACGGGTGTCACGAAGAAGACCCTCGAGCCCACAAGCTCCGCGACACGCGAGCAGTTTGCGACGATCCTCAAGAGATTCAAAGAGGACGCGAAGTTTAACTACGAGCTCGTTTACAATAAGCCGGCGTACAACACCGTGATCGATCAGACGATAGCACCCGTCAACGATGCGGACATCTATGTCGCAGTCGACGGAAACGACTCGAACCCCGGAACACTCGCAAAGCCGATCGCAAGCTTCGCACGCGCGAAAGAGATGGTTCGTGAGTTGAAGAAGACAGCGAAAGGCGAAATTGTCGTCGCGTTCAAGGCAGGTAACTACGGCTCTCTCGATAACCTCACGTTCACGGCAGAAGACGCGGGAACAGCCGATGTGCCGATCACGTATACCGCGTACGGTGACGGAGACGTCATCTTCGCGAACGGCGAGATCATCAATGCGGACGAGTTCGTGAAGATCACGGACGAGGAAAAGGCGATGTTCCCCGAAAAGGCGGTAAAGAATATTTACAAGGTCGACCTTTCAAATCACGTCGACGAGCTTCTCGACACAAACTTCATCTTCTCCGAAACGGGAGTCCTTCACGAGGCGCGTTATCCGAACAAGAATCCCGATGGAACGGACAACTGCTTTAAAAACTTCACGACGCGCTACGAAGACCCGACGAAGACCGAGTTTGAGTACGACACGATCATCCTCTCCGCGCTCGCCGCAAAGACCGTCGACAGCTTCTCTACCACAGAGGGGATGAAAGTTACGGGATTTCTCAGAACGGGCTGGTTTATCGACACGTTTAAGGTAATTTCCTACGACAAAGAAACAAAGCACCTCACGTTTGACTTCTCGGACAGATACACGAGCGGATACTCGCTCGATGACTACTGCCTCGCTTTCGAGGGAAGAATGGATGACACCGTCTTCTTCCACAATCTCGCGGAGCTTCTCGACAACGACGGCGAGTACTGGTACGACAAAAAGACAAATCAGCTCTACGTTTACGCGCCGAGCGGTGACTACAGCATTGCGCTCTCCGGAAAGTTCATCACGCTCGAGACAGGCGCGGAGCACATCAGCTTTGTCGGCCTTTCGTTTAACGGCTCGACAGATACTGTCATAACAAACAGCGCGGATCACTTCACGATCGATAAGTGCAGCTTCAACAACATCGCCTCGAAGGGCTTCGTGATATATTCCGGTGCGAGATATTTCACGCTTAAAAACAACGAGCTCGGAAACTTCATCAACGGCGGCGTCGGTGCTTATTCGACAGGAAGCATTCATCTTCTCGAGGAGAGTCACAATGTCATCGAGAACAACTACTTCCACGACTTCGGTCAGCCGCAGTTCTTTGAAGCCGCGACTGCACTCAACATCTGCGGGTCTGTCGGAACATACGTCGGTCACAACGTCTTCAAAAACGGCGCACACGCCGCGATCCAGTTCCAGGGCATCGACAACATTATCGAGTATAATGTATTTGACAATATGATGATGAACACGAACGACTTCGGCGCGGTGTATACATATTACTGCGTCGGATGGCCCGACAACATCATCCGCTACAACAGCTTCATAAACATCCCCGTTTACGCGATCTACCTCGACGACAACACCTGCGGACAGAAAGTCTACGGAAACGTGTTCTACAACTGCGGTTGCGCGATAGTACTCCACGGAGGACGTGACAACGATGTATACGACAACTCGTTTATTTACGCGAATATTATGTACACGGGAAGCTGTATCGGCGACTACAGCGACGATCCCGAGGGCTTCTTCTCCGACGGCTTCTATATTTCTCTGACGGATCAGAGAGCACCCGAGGACTCGCCCATGTACAAAACATGGCTCGACCGTTGGCCGCTTCTCTATAACTACGACTACGATCCCGCGAATATCGGAAAGTACGAGAATGTATTTACCACGGTGCACAGGATAAAGAACAATATGTTCATAAAGAGAAAGACAAACGATTCAGACCCGTTTGACTGGGGTGAGACCGGCGAAAAGTACGGTGAGTTTGAGAACAATGCTCTGTACACGACGGACGAAAATCCCATCTATGTCGACCCGACGCACGGCGACTACGGCATTAGAGACGGTGCGGACTTCGCAGACAACAAATACGGCGAGATCGGAATAAAACACTGAAAACACTGAAAAATGAGGGAGCGCGAGTGAGTGCTTCCTCATTTTTTTGCCGCGAGGCGTTTGGTAGTGATGCACAAAATAAGGATGCGTGAACTGGTCAAAACGTTGAAATTCGCGACGCGTATCGAAAAACTATTGAATTATCTGTACCATTGTGCTATACTTAGCATAACGCGAAGACTATCGCAAATTTGCACGTAAAAAAAAGGAAACAACACAATGAAGAAAAGACGAATTTTGTCGGCTCTGCTTGCCCTTATCACGGCGGCAGGTACGGCAATAGGCGCGGCGGGAGCGGCGAGTGCCGCAGACGAGTCGCCCTACAAAGACGTAAAAAAGTCTTGGTGGAGCTACCCCTACGTAATGTACGCTACCGAGCACGGCTACATGAACGGCATGGGCGGCGGAAAGTTCGAGCCGCAAGGTACAATGACGAGAGCTATGGTCGTCACGGTTCTCTACCGCATCCAGGGAGAGCCGAAAGTCAAGAGCAAGGTCGGCTTTGACGACGTAAAAACAGGTGCTTGGTATGCCAACGCGGTTTACTGGGCAGCGGAGAATAATATCGTAAACGGCGTCGAGACAGGCAAGTTCGCGCCCGAGGACAACATCACCCGTGAACAGCTTGCGGCTATCATCATGAGATACGCTCCGCAGGAGTTCATCAATACAGACGACAGAAAAGACATCACGGGATATTCCGACTACAAAAAGGTTCACGAATACGCGCGCGACGCTATGTCTTGGACTAATGCCGTCGGACTTATCACGGGAGTTACCAAAAAGACTCTCGAGCCGAGAAGCTCCGCGACACGTGAGCAGTTTGCGGTAATCCTCAAGAGATTCAAAGAGGAAGCCGAGTTCACGTACAATCTCGTGTACAACGAGCCGACGGTGCACAGTGAGTTCACCGAGATCGAGTATAAGAAGGTCGATGACGCGGATATCTACGTTGCAGTCGACGGAAACGACTCGAATCCCGGCACAATCGATAAGCCCGTCGCAACCTTTGCACGCGCGAAAGAGATGGTTCGTGAGCTCAAGAAGACAGCAACATCGGAGATCGTCGTCGCATTTAAGGCGGGCAACTACGGTTCTCTCGAGAACCTCACATTCAGTGCGGAAGACAGCGGTAGCGAGAGCGTGCCGATCAGATACTGCGCTTACGGCGACGGTGAGGTGCTCTTCCAAAACGGTTACAAAATCGCGGAAGACAGCTTCAAGCCGATCGAGGACGGCGACAAGTACCTCTTTAAAGAGAAGTTCTACGATGATATCTACAAGGTCAGCCTTGCCGACTACATCACGAAAGCATCCGACGTGACGACGCTGTTCTCCGGCAGCGGAATCTGCTATGAGTCGCGTTACCCGAACAAGGACGGCACGACCGACGTTTCGTTCTCCAACATGACGACAACGGTCGACAAGTATTGCAGCATCCAGCTCCAGGCCGTTCTGCCGA
The DNA here is from genome assembly GCA_964461155.1 of uncultured Ruminococcus sp. Classification (GTDB taxonomy): domain Bacteria; phylum Bacillota; class Clostridia; order Oscillospirales; family CAG-272; genus RUG11130. Next base: position 7,706 of record CAYWTG010000025.1, on the reverse strand, counting down.
AAGTTGTCGAGGGCTTCCGCACGACTGAGGGCATGAGAGTTACAGGCTTCTTGCGTGTGGGCTGGCTCGTTGAGACATTCGACGTAAAGTCCTACGACCCCGAGACGAAAGTTTTGACATTCAACACCTACGAGGGATTTGTCCCCGCAAGCGGATATCCCATCGGCGAGAGCGCGGGCGGATTTGATTTCATGTTCGAGGGACGCACGACCGACACCGTCTTCTTCTCGAACCTTTCCGATCAGCTCGACTATGAGGGCGAGTACTGGATCGATCCCGACACGCTCATGCTGTACGTCTACAAGCCCGAAGGTGAATACACCGTTGCGACAGGCGGACAGTTCATGGGTATCTCTAATACCGACTACGTAAGCTTTGTTGGCCTCAGCTTTGACGCTTCAAAGGGCTCGCCCGCATTCATGATGAGCCACTGCGACAACTTCACGTTTGATTCTTGCACGTTCTCGAACATGAGCGACAAGATAATCCACGCGTCAAGATGCCTCAACTTCACGATGAAGAACAGTGAGCTTTATAACTTCGGCGCGACCGGTCTTTACATTGACCCGCAGGGCAAGCATCTCTCGAACTACAGCGACGCATATCAGTCGATGAAATCGTGCGGCCTTGTTATCGAAAATAACTACTTCCACGACTTCGGCTTTGTAAATATGTGGTCCGACGCGGTTAACATTTACTGCGCATCAGGCGCACGTATCGCGTACAACTACTTCAAGAACGGCGCACACGCCGCTGTTGAGTATAACTCCGCAAACTACACCGTGGTCGAGTACAACATCTTCGACAACATGATGATGACCACAGCCGACTACGGCGCGGTGTACACGAACTGGGGCTTTGAGGACCGCTCTAATGTTGTACGCTACAATATGTTCAAGAACATCAGAAACGCGGGAGCGCAGTATTCGATCTACCTCGACGGCGACTCCAACAACACCGAGATCTACGGCAACCTCTTCTACGATGCGGGAACGTGCGGAGTCACGATAAACGGCGGCCGCGACCACCTCATTCACGACAATGTGTATATCCAAAATAAAAACGACGGTCGTTTCCTGTTCACGAACCTCAATCCCGCGACGGCTGAGTACCTTTATGAAGACGATTTCTCATATGAGCCCGGAAGTGCCAATGAGATGAAGACTCTCGTAAATGATATTCCTCACGAGGGACACGAGGGTTACGAGGAATGGAAAGAGCGTTGGCCGATCCTCTATCGCTACAACGATGATTTCGCAAACCTCGGCGACCCCGACTGCCTCTTCACGACGATCAACTACGTCTACGACAACTACCTCATCGGAGATGAGGAGATAAAAGAGGATGCGTACGTTCGCTTCACGCCCGAGGAGAACAAGAAATCCCAGAAGTACCTCGACCTTGACGATAATCCTTTCTTCAAGGATCCGACGCACGGCGACTACACGATAGTCGGAAGCGATTTCGTGCTCCCTGTAGCCGAGATGGGAAGATATTAAGTTTACAAAAAGAAATGACGTCACGAAAAAGTGACGTCATTTCTTTTTGGGGGTGTAGTTTTATCTTATCGAAAATAAGCTCACATAACGAGACGAAGGTCGACGTACCACTTGCCGTCGATCTTGACGGTGACGAATGTCGAAACAGAGCTTTCGTTGATCTCCTCGCCCGCCATAGTGCCGGTGAATGTGATATTGACGCTCACAGCGGCACTCTCGGTCGACTCGTCGTAGTATTTCGAGATATATTCACGCTCTGCGGTCGTCAGCTCGCGTGCGGGGTTTACGTTGCACGTTGCGTCGACCCCGTCAAGAAGCGCGAACGAACCCGCAAGAATGCTTAAAAATTCGTCGCGGTCGCCGTCGTAAGTCGCGTCGACGTATGCGTTGATTATATCTTCGTGGACACAGCTCAACAGCGCGTCTGTGCTTCTGTCGATGGAGATCGCGCGGACGTATGCCTCGGTGGCGGACTCGGGTGTGTCGTTCGACGGCAGGGGAGCGTCGGACTCTGTATCGACCGCCTGCGAATCGTCGGTGGTGGCGGGCACGACGTTTGTGTCGTCTGTCGGCTTGAGGATCAAAAACAGTACCGCGGCTATGCAGATGAGCGCGACGGCGATGAGCGTGATTATCAGCGCGGTCTTCGGCTTCTTCTTTGCCGTGCTATCCGAACTGTCACTCGGGAGGGGATTTGCGACACCGCATTTCGGGCAGGAGACGGCGTCGCTCGGGAGCTCGGTTTTGCAGTTTTTGCAAAGCATGGTTATATTCTCCTTTATTTTGCTTAATACGCCAAGTAGCATACCCGCGTGAACGGATATGCTACTTTGGTTTTATGTGAGGTATTTATCAGAATGCGTTTGTAGGTTCGATGAACCATTTGCCGCCGATCTTAATAACGATCACTGTATGCTCTGATGTAGTATCAAGCTCTTCACCGAACGCGGTTCCTTTGATGGTCAACTCATAATTGACAATCATGGCCGACGAGAGCTTAAGGTCGTATTTGTCAAGATAAACGTCCTTGAGTTCTTCAAAATCATCCTCGTCGTATTCTTCGCTGCCGACGATCGCAAATGTGATCTCAGCTTCGTTGATCATCGCATACTCATTTTCAAGCTCATATGCGAGATCTTCTTTGAGCTCTTTTACACTGCCGTCATAATCTTCATCCGCGATTTCTTTGACAATATCTTCGTGGATGTAGTCAAACATGGTGTCGACATCTTGATCGAGATATGCGTTGTAGAAGCCTTCCGCAGCAGCCTCGGCAGTCTTTGCGCCGCCTTTGCTTCCGCCACCGCCGAGGATAATAATGAGTGCGACGACAATGGCGATTACGACAAAGGCAACTGCCGCAACACCGATAATGGCATTAGTCGAGACTTTCTTCTTAGCCGGTGCTGCCTGCATCGGAGGGTTATACTGCATTTGAACCTGAGGCTGTGCCTGAACCTGAGGCTGTGCCTGAACCTGAGGCTGAGCTTTGGGCTGTGCGCCGGTTGCGTTGCCGCAAGAGGGGCAGAAAGCTACGCCGTCGGGAAGCTGATTTCCGCATTTTCCGCAAAACATAGTAATTCTCCTTAAAATGGGTAAGATAATAGTGTATATTTAGATTATAGCATTAGTTTTAGGTAAAATCAATACTTTTCTTACAAAAAGTGAGATTTTTGCGCCGTTTGCGGCCTTATTTATTAAAACTGTAGGCTACTTCGTAATCCGCGGTGATGTCCATACCGTTTATCGAAATCTCGGCGGTGAACTCCATCATGTAGAACTCGGGGAACATCGTGTCTTTGTCATAGTTGAAGGTGACTTTAATATCACTGTATGAAATGCTGTCGGCACCGCTCGACAAGGCGTAAGAATCCTCCATGGATTCGAGCATATCTTGCGCGGATTTGCTTGAGATCACGAAATTCATTGTGCCGTCGTAGATTTTGACACTCGAGATCATACCTGCTTTAAGCGAGTCTGTGTTGAAGAGTTCGGGATCGATTTCAATTGTGGAGCTTGTGACGCTCGGCTCTGTGAAGTTATAAGTAGCCTTGCCGTTTTGGTACGTATAAGTCCATTCCTGAATCAGATCGTCGCCGTCCATAAGGACACCGCCGCGTCCGTTGATCTTGGTCTTTGACGGGTCGTCGGGGTCGAAAGATGTGACGTTCGATACGATCTCGCTCTGATATAAGATAGACTCGGAGTCGGTGCTTGCGGTGTATTCCATAATACAGTATTCACTCCACGAACCGCTCTCACGAAGGCTCGCGATCGACGAGTTTAAGATTTTGACAGCATTTCTCGCATTTGCGGAATTTGATGAAGATGTAACGCTTTCGTCGTCCTTTTCATCTTTGTTGTCTTTCTTATTGTCTTTTTTGTCGTCATCATCGTCTGTCGCTTCGTCTTCAAGCTCGTCATCGTCCTCATCGGTTTCAAGCTCGTCTGTTTCGTCTTCCACGATCTCTTCGGTGCTTTCGGAGGCCTTGCCGGTGGTTTTGGAGTCGCCGTCGTTTATGTAGAAGTAAGCGAGCACCGCGCACGCTCCGAGTGCGAGCACGAGGAGGATGATAAGGATTGCGATCAGCACTCCGTTGTGAGATTTCTTCGGAGCGGGCGACGGCGGAGCGTTGAAGTTAAGGTTAGCTCCGTTATTCGGCGCGTTGTAGGCTGTATTCTGATTTGCGCTTTGCTGATTTGCGAAGCTTTGTGCGTTTTGAGCTTGCGCGGCGTTTTGCGCGTTTCCGGCGTTCGCATTTTGAAGCTTCGGCATAGGTGTGCCGCATGAAGTACAAAAGGCTGTACCGTCGGCATTATTTTGGCCGCATTTGGTGCAAAACATTGTATTTCTCCGTTTCTGTAATATATTAAGAAAAATCAAAGTCCTCGGCATGGTTATGTCATACCGAGGACAGATTAGCGTTTTGTAATTCTCTTACGGGGCACTTAGCCTCAGAGAGCCGAAACGATAGCCTCGGTGTCGGATGCGATCATAAGCTCCTCGTTTGTGGGGAGGACATAGACCTTAACCTTGGAGGCGGGGGTGGAGAGCTCGACTGTGTCGGACTGGTGGTGGCACTTTGCGTTTACGTCGCGGTCGATCTCGATGCCGAAATACTCAAGGTCTGTGCAAACTCTGTCGCGAAGCTCGGGGTTGTTCTCACCCATACCTGCTGTCCAAACGATAGCGTCGAGGCCGTTCATGGCTGCGGCGTAGGAGCCGATGTACTTCTTGATCTCGTAAGCGAGAGTGGTAGCGGCAACGGTCGCTCTGCGGTCACCCTTGAGGATAGCCGCCTCGATGTCACGGCTGTCTGAGGAGATTCCGGAAACGCCGAGGAAGCCGCACTTCTTGTTCATGTATGCGTCGGCCTCAGCGGGAGTCCAACCCTCTCTCTCCATGAGGAAGGTGACAACAGCGGGGTCGATAGAGCCGCAACGTGTGCCCATCATAACGCCCTCAAGGGGAGTCAGACCCATGGAGGTGTCGATGCACTTGCCGCCCTTTACAGCGGAAATGGACGAGCCGTTACCGATGTGGCAGGTGATGATCTTAGTGTCCTCGAGAGGCTTGTCGAGGAGCTTTGCCATCTCTCGGGAAACGTATCTGTGAGATGTACCGTGTGCGCCGTAACGGCGGATGTTGTACTTCTCGGCCATCTCGTAGGAGATACCGTAAGTGTACGCGCACTCGGGCATTGTCTGGTGGAAAGCCGTATCAAATACGAGAACCTGCGGCTTGTCGGGCATTACTGCGAGACATCCCTTGATACCCATGATGTGAGCATCGGTGTGGAGCGGAGCAAAGTCGCGGCAGAGCTCGAGCTTCTTGAGGACGTCGTCTGTGAGGAGAACGGACTCGAAGAAGTAAGGACCGCCGTGGACAACGCGGTGACCGACAGCCTCGATCTCGTTCATGTCGGAGATAACGCCGTACTCGGGATGTGTGAGGTATTCGATAACGTATTTTGTGGCAACTGCGTGATCGGGCATGGGAAGCTCGACCTTGAGCTTTTCGCCGTTCTCGCCCTTCCTGTGCTCGAGCTTACCGTCGATACCGATACGCTCGCATATGCCTTTAGCGAGCACTTCGTTTGTAGATGTATCAAAGAGCTGATACTTCAGTGAGGATGATCCTGCGTTAGCAACAAGAACCTTCATTTAAAACTCCCATCTGTCGACCGAAGTCGACTTTTTTGAAAATAATTTGACAAGATATGAATTATCTTATATAATTATATAGGAAAACCGAAATAATTACAAGTGGCTGAGCCGATTTTGGAGGAAAAATTTCATATGAAGCGTGTTTCTGCGGTCATTTGCGAGTTCAATCCGCTCCACACGGGGCACGGGGCACTGCTTTCGCACACCTCGGAGGCCTCCGACGTGCTCGTTTGCGTCATGAGCGGAAATTTTACGCAACGCTCCGAGTGTGCACTGTATGACAAATATAAAAGAGCCGAGGCGGCGATAAAACTCGGCGCGGATATCGTCGTGGAGCTTCCTTTCCCGTATTCGAGCGCGGGAGCGGAGTTTTTCGCGTTCGGCGGCGTTTCTGTCGCACACGCCCTCGGCTGTGAGCATTTTATCTTTGGCAGCGAGAGCGGTGACACCGATTTTGTCTCACGTGCCGCCCGTGCCGCCGCAAGTGACGAATTTGCCGCGCTTTTCGAGAGCTTTCGAGACTCCGCAAGCGGAGCGGCTGTCGCTCACGACCGCGCCATGCGCAAGCTCGGATTTGCACTCGGCTCCAACGACAAGCTGGCCATGCACTATATGCTTGCCGCACGCCGTGTTTGCGAGAATGCGACCTTTGAGGCATTCCTTCGAATAACGGACAAGTCGCTCTACAGAAGCGCGTCGGACATCAGAACGATGATCTTCGACGGCGGGTGGGATGAAGCGTCGTGCTTTATTCCGACTTGTTTACACGAAATATATCCGCACGAGTCGGATGTGATCCCGGGCCGCCTTTGTGAGATCGAGTATCTTCACTACCGTATGCGCCGCAACTGCGGAGACGCGTGTCTGTGCGGCTCAGCGGGCAGCGACTTTGCTCGTGACGGCGCATTTTTCGAGGGAGATGGCGGTGTGTCCGAGCGACTTTATCACAGCGCATACGCTTCACGCGGACACGCGGAATTTTTCGCGAACGCCGCGACAAAGCACTATACCGATTCGCGTCTCCGTCGCGCTGCGCTTTACGAGCTTCTCTGCGTTCGACGCGAGGACGTTTCGCAAGCACCTGCCGTGACGCAACTCCTTGCAGCCTCACGCGCCGGTAGGGAATATCTCTCGTCAAGGCGTCGATGCGGCGGAATGCGAATAATGACAAAGCCGTCGTTTGTCCCCGGCGACGAAAGAGAAAGACGCGCGGCAGAGCTGATCAGACGCGCAGACGAGCTTTACTCGCTTTGCATGAGGCGCGAAACGGCGGGCGGAGAGTTCCTGCGCCGCAGGCCGTACATCGAGTAATTACAGCGAAAGTTTGAGCATCGGGCGAAAAACGCGGTCTGAAGGATTTCGCACTCGATATGGCAGAGCTTGCGCTTCGGGGGCCTTCAACCCTGAACTCACAATGACTAAGTTAAAGAAAAATCATCCGCCGCTCGGCGATCTCCGAAAGGAAGACGCACGCGCGGCGGATGATTTTTTTATTTAATGACGGGCTCGATCGATGTGATGTAGAGCGTGATCGTCATCAGGTCACTTCTGAGCGTTACGCTCTTGTTGAGCGCGACGGTCTCGGTCTCTGCTCCCGTGATCACGAGCACGCCGCTGTCTGCGGTGAGCTTGCCCTTGACGGTGAACTGACCTGTGATGTCAAATCTCTTGAGGTGGGAAAGATCATATCCGTCCTCGCCCTTGTCGGGATTGTTGATCGTCTTGACGTGATTGCCGTCGACATCGGTGTAGTACACTTCGGCGTTGGTCGTTATCGGATCGCCGAGGACTGTGCCGAACGGCTTGTTCGATACGGAGAAGCGGAAGTAGTTGCCGTCGGTGAGATAGTCGGCGACGCTTTCGCGCTGATTTCTGACGATGTACGACACGGTGTATTCCTGCTCCTCAATGTCGGGGAGTGTCATGGGATCGGGCGTGTTTTCGATGAGAAGCATTCTTGCCGCGATACCCGCAAATGCGATGAGAAGAAGTACGATTATCAGTATGTCTACAATATTCAGCTTCTTTTTTGCTTTGTTT
>CAYWTG010000024.1:0-11909 GCA_964461155.1 uncultured Ruminococcus sp. | reverse complement strand
GCCATAAGGAGCGCGATCATGACGAACATATACGCGAAGCGCGAGTTGAGCCAGTTCGGACGCTGGAAGCCGTGCCAGAAAAGATCTGCCGTCGTAAGGTTGAAGCTTACGGCGAAGACGGTGATGAGGACGCCCGCACCTATCTTGCGTCTTGCGGGGATATCTTTGAGGAAGAAGTAAAGCGGCGCGAGTATCGCCATGAGCATTCCCGCGTAAATAAAGGGAGTACCCTCGGGGCGCACGGAGTCGTACGAGCCGAAGTAGATCTTCGAGAAGATATCGATAAAGTCAAACCGCTGTGCGGGGGCAAAATCGGGATCGGAGAACTCGAGCTTGCCGAAGCTGAGAGAGTAGTACGCCGTGAGGATAACGACGGCGGCGATCATGACCGCGATCAGCGAGAAGACGGCAAGGCGTAAGAACGTCTTCTTGAAATGTCCCTTTTCGCCCGTAGGATTTCTCTCCTCCTCGGACATTGTGAAATATCTCACGAAGAAATATATCGCGACGAATATGCAGGACATATATCCGATATAGAAGTTCGAGAATATCGCAAGCGCGAGGATGACGGTGTAGAGCTTGAAGCGTCCGTGAGTGATGAGACGCTCGAGTCCGAGCATGATGAGCGGGAGCGCGATGATGTTGTCCGTCCACATCATGTTGTTCTGCATGACAACGGCGAAAGCGCACAGCGCATACATCACAGAGAAGATGACCGTCACGACGGGACGACGCTTTTTGTGCGTGCTATGTAAAAAGATGCCGAAGGTCAGGCCGCAACAACCGCATTTGATAACGAATATCGTAAGCAGAGCCTCGGTCATGTACTCTTTCGGGAACAAAAGCGAGATGAGATTGAAGGGGCTTGCGATATAGTAAGCGAATATTCCCATAAACTCGCCGCCGAGAGCTCTCTGAAACGAGTAGAGGAAGCTTCCGCCGTCAAGGAAGATCGAGCGGAATTTTTCAAGGAAGTACACGTACTGCGCGTTGAGGTCGAGCACGAGCACGGAGTTGTTTCCGACGGGGAATACTCCCATCGCCATGTAAATGAGAAACATCAGTGCCGCAGGCACGATAAAGCAGGCGGCAAGATATTTTTTGCCGTAAAGGCGTTCGCCGAGCGAGCCTTTTTTCTTTTTCAGACGGCCTTTTTCAAAAGCGGCTTCGTCAAGCGCATCGATGTCGAGCGCACCGGTGCATTCGGTGTCTGCCGTTTCGACCTCTGAAGTGTCGGGTGTCAGACACTCGATATCCGACATGATTTCGCCGTTCGGATTATTGTTCATTTTCAGCCTCCTTGGATGGATGGATTTTTTTGATCGCCCGTTCAAGCTTTTCTCGCGGCAAGGTCATGTCGCGACCGCAACCCGTGCAGATTATCCTGATATCCGAGCCGATCCTGACTACCGTGAAGAGACGCGAGCCGCAGGGGTGACTTTTCTTCAGCTCGAGCGTGTCGTTTACGGAGATCTTCGGGATGTTCATATTTTTCGCTTCTCCTTTTTTTCGGAAAGTGTCCGCATAGGAAAATTTCCTAACATATTATATCATAGTCGCGACGTAAAGTAAACACCGATTTTCCGCAGTGTGGCTCGGACAGCGGCGACGGCGCGAAAAAAATCTTTCAAAAAGGTAGGGATTTATGAAAAAATGTATTGACAATTTCCCGCGCAAATGATAAAGTATAGGAGAGGCGGCGTGATGCGCCGCAAAGTGTCCGAAAGACTTATAAAAAATACAATTTACTGCCAAAAGGAAGGAAATGATATGAACTACACATACACCGACAAAAAATTTGAATTTTCTCCCGAAATGAGCCGTGTTATCGATGAGGTCGTGCCCAGGCTCTTCTCCCGCGACGACCGCGAGGGAACATTCAGCGGCCCCATATACGACGGAAAAGAGCCTTTCCTCGACGTTTTCGAGGAAATGCCCGACGCACCGTACTCCGAGGTTCTCGCAAATGCGATAGTAAGAAGCTGGACGGACAGTGCACCCGTTGTTCTTCCCGGCGAGATCATCGTCGGAACGACGCGCCCCCACAGAAGATTCGCCGAGCACTTCTCCTTCGGAATCCAGGATAACGAGTGGTGCGTAAACGACAGCGGAACATATAAGAAGAAAAAGGCCGAGGTCGATGCAAGATACGAACTTCTCCGCGACCGTATGGTTCCCGCGACGAGCAAGGAAAAGAACGCTCGCGGCGAGGAGATCTTCGGCAAGGAAGAATACAGAGTCGCAGTTAACGTCCTCTGGTGGACGGGCGGATATCAGGGACATACCGTTCCCGGTTATCCGAAGCTTCTCGCATGGGGCTTTGACCGCACTCTCGAAGAGATCAACAAATACGACGCAAACACAAACGATGAGAAGAAGCACGAGTTTTACAAGGCTCAGCGCATCATCGTCGAGGGACTTATCGCTTTTGCGGAGCTCCACGCAGACCGCGCGGCAGAGCTTGCCGCAAACGAGAGCGACGAGTATCTGAAGAACACATACCTCCTCGTTGAGAGAAACTGCCGTAAGATAGCGCATGACCGCCCGACAAATCTTTTAGAGGCGACACAGCTCATGTGGTTCTACTGCCTGTGGGACTGGGTAGACTGCATCGGAAGAGCAGACCAGTATCTCTATCCTTTCTATAAGGACGGCGCAGACGAGCGTTCCAAAGAGGACATCGTCGCATCCCTTATTCTCAAAATCCGTGAGCACGGCGTACACAATGTTACTCTCGGCGGTGTTATCCCCGCGACCGGCGAGGACGCAACAAACGAGCTGACATACCTCATGCTCCAGATTCTCCGCTCCTATCACGACACACATCCCCGCGCGTCCGTTCGTATCGCAAAGAGCACACCTCATGAGGTCATGGATCTTATCGTAAAGATGTGGTCCGAGGGAATGAGCGACCCGACGGTCGTCAGCGATACTCTCGTTATCGACGGACTCCGCGAGTACGGCGTTACCACTGAGGACGCTCGCGACTACACGATGCTCGGTTGCCAGGAGATCGAGATCCCCGGTAAGAGTAACTTCGGTTGCGAGGACGGAAGCATCAACCTCGCAAAGATCTTCGAGTTTACGCTCAATAACGGTGTTGATGTAGAGAACAACATCAGAATCGGACTTGAGACGGGAAGTCTCGTCGACTACAACTCCGTTGAGGAGATCTGGGAAGCATTCAAAAAGCAGACCGCATATTTCATACAGTATTTCACCGAGCTTTGCAGCATGGGTCAGCAGGTTCGCGACAAGAACCTTTCAAAGCTTGTCAAGAGCGTATACACAGATGACTGCATGGCGCGCGGCATAAACCAGGACGCAGGCGGCGCAAGCTACAACTACGGTGTTGTCGAGACCGCAGGCTGTGCCGTTGTAGCGGATGCTTTCGCGGCACTTGAGACTATCGTCTTCGGCGACGGACGCGTAACAAAGGAACAGCTTGCCGAGGCTCTGAAGGCAAACTACGAGGGATATGAGGACATTCGTCAGATCATGCTCTCCGCGCCCAAGTTCGGTAACGACAATGAGATCGCAGACAAGTGGGCTGTTCGCGTGCTCGAGATGTTCTGGAGCGAGATCCGCAAGTACAAGTCTGTCCGCGGCGGCGTCTACATGGGTGCTTGCTCGCTTCTCGGCGGCGGTATCTCTTACGGCGGAACCACATGGGCTCTCCCCGACGGACACCGCAAGGGCGACCCGCTCGGAAACTCCATGGGACCGCGTCCCGGTGCGGATACTCACGGCCTCACGGCAATGCTCAAGTCCGTTGCAAAGCTTCCTCTGAAGCTCGGCCTCGGCGGCACGACGCTCAATGCGCTCGTACCTTGCTCCGAGAGCGACTCCGAGGAGAAGAGAGCAAAGATAGCGGCACTCTTCCGCGCATATCTCGAAAACGGCGGCCAGATGGCTCAGATCACGACCGCATCTCTCGAGGAAATGCAGGACGCACGTCTGCACCCCGAGCTCCACGGAAACCTCATTGTCCGTGTCGGCGGCTACAGCGCGAAGTTCGTTCAGGAGAGCGAATGCGTACAGCTTGAGATCATGAGCAGATACGCAAACAACTGAAAATAAAAAACGTATACGTCCCGAAAGTGTATTTTGCTTTCGGGACGTGCTATTTCTCGGGAGATTTTTTCGATGTGAACAGCGTTTTTACGCCGCTGAGGGTCAAAAATACGCCGATCGTGACGCGCACGACGCGCTCGGGAAGCCTCGTTCGTATCGCGCCGCCGACGAGAGCTCCGATGACGCATATCACGCAGACGGTCAATATTTTGCGATAATTCGGCCGCTTGTGCTTTCGGCGTACAAATAAGGCCGCGGAGGACGCGCAGATGAAAAACACGAGATTTACAGCCTGTGCACGTGAGGTTTCCATTGCGCAAAGCTCGGTCAGGTATAAAATAAACAGCCCGCCTCCGCCGACTCCGGTGCCGCAAAGAACGGCAAGCGCAAACGCACACGCGGCGTATTTTATCATCATTTTCCTCCTAAAAGATCATCGAAAGCCCGCCGCGAATCACGACGAGTGCAAAAATAATTCGCAAAGCGCGCGACGGGAGCTTTTCGCCGAGCAGACCTCCGAGAGCTCCGCCGAAGACAGACGGAACGACGGTTGCCGCAAACGCGAGGGCAGAGTCGAAATACTCGCCATTGTACGTCGCAAGAGAGACGCAAGAGAGCGGAAGCGTCACGGCCATTGCGTCGAAAAGATCGTCTCTCATGTCGCCGCCGCTGTCAAAGGGCGAGTCGGGAGAAACTTTAAGATGTGAGAACAGATACACCAGCACCGTGCCGCCGCCCGTCGCCGCGACGCCGTTTATAACTCCCGCCGATGCCGCCGCCAATATGCAGAAAAGTCGCTTTGCGCGACGAGATATGCGTGCCGTTATGCCTCACCTGCCTTCGTGCGCGGAAAAATGCCGCATTTACCCGTAGAATGTGCGTCGGTATCTTGAAAAAATCATCCATTTCTGATAAAATGTATAAGGAGCGGTATTGCCGACGGGCAAAACGGTATGTCTAAAGTTTGTTCGCTCAAATCAAGAATTATTCAGGCTTTTCGGTGCATATCCGACAAAGCTTTACGGATCGGAGCTATTATGGCTGAATCAAAAAACAAAAGAAAGCCCGCGTCGTCCGCGAAAAAATCGTCGGGCACGTCGCGCGCGGGAAAAAAGAATACCAAAAGCACGGCGAGAGAAAACGAGCTTCCGAAGAAGACGCGCCGTGCGGATGTCGAAAAGGCGGCAAGCTCGGACGGAACTCTCGCAGCACAGCTTTTGCCGTATGTGATGGTCGTTGCCGCGGTATTTTTTGCCGTGTGTATGTTCGCGGGAAACGGAGCCGGATTTATCGGCGGTGCCATACGCTCGCTTTTTATCGGACTTAACGGCGGCGCGGCTTACGCATTGCCTTTTCTTATAGTTATCCCGGTCTTCACATACGGACGTGACCGCGAGGAGGGCACTTTTGTGCGAAAGTGCGTCTCGCTCGGTGTGATATACCTGTTCGCATCGGTGCTCATACACGTATTTTCGAGAAGCGTGTCGTCTCTTTCTCTCGTTTCACACTGGAAAGCGGGACTTTCGCTTAGGGACGGCGGCGTCATCGGAGGTATTGTAGGAGAGCTCATGCTCCGCGCATTCGGCAAGCTCGGAACGCTCGTGCTCATTATCGCGGTGCTCATTGTGCCGACGCTGTTCATGTTCAATATCACCCCGCGCGGGTTTGTCATACTCGTTCGCTACAAGTGCAGAAAAGCGAGTGAAAGCAGTGCCGAGCGTGCAAGTGAGCGTCGCGAGAAGCAAAAGCGAATTGAGGAAGAAAGACTCAGATATCTCGACGAGACAAAGAAGCCGACCCCCGTTCCGGAAAGCACGAGCGAGCCGCAGAGATATCGCTATAAAAAGAAAGCACATTTTGAGGCGGATATTCCGCTCGACGACGAGCCGACGGAGAAAATTTCTTCGGATGAGCCCGTCAAGGAGGCTGAGAGTGCTCCTGTCGACGAAAACGAGATCGACGAGCGCATTTTCGACGAGGTAATGCGCCGCACCAAGGCGAGAATGGCGGCCGAGGGCACGCTCTCACCGTCCGACGAGACGGCATCCGAAGACGTTCCGACGGATGAGTTTGCTTCGGAGAGCTTGTCGGATGCGCGAAACGGTGACATCGCGGAAAATGTTCACACCGAGAGCTCAGCGAAAATCAGCGGTGAAGAAAAGCTTTCGCCGATCATCGACACCGTCTTTGACGACAAAACGAATGAGGACGAAAACTCAGCCGCTGTAGATCTCAAAAAAATATTCGTAAATCCCGAGGACGCGGAGCTGCTTGACAAGCTTGCCGAGGCGTATCTCAACGGCGAGCGCGACGGCGTGCGTTCCGGTGCGGCGGACGAGCTATCCGTGACTCGCACCGAGCTTGAAAGTGTCGAAAGCGAGTCTCTGACCGAACGCGTTCCCGAAAAGAGAGAATACATTTTCCCCGACACCTCGCTAATCACCGAGGACACAGAGAAAAGAGACGAGAACATACGCGAGGAGCTCCACGCAAATGCAGTCAAGCTCGTCGAGACGCTCAAAAGCTTCAATGTTAAGACAAAGATCGAAAACGTCTCTCGCGGACCGACGATCACGCGCTACGAGCTTCTTCCCGAGGCGGGCATCCGCGTGCGAAGTATTTTGAATCTCGTCGACGATATCGCGCTGAACCTTGCGACGACGGGAGTCAGAATAGAAGCACCGATCCCCGGAAAGGCCGCCGTCGGTATCGAAGTGCCGAACAAAAAGCGTGCCACGGTGCACCTCAGAACGCTTCTTGAGGACAGATATTTCAAAAACGCGCAGTCGAAGCTCCTCTGCGCTCTCGGCGAGGACGTCGGCGGCGAGAGCGTTTATCTCGACATCGCGAAGATGCCGCATCTGCTTATCGCGGGTGCGACGGGAATGGGTAAGTCCGTGTGCATCAACAGCCTCATCGTGAGCCTGCTGTATAACGCTTCGCCCGAGGAAGTGAAGCTCATCCTCATCGACCCGAAAAAAGTCGAGCTCAATATCTATAACGGCATACCTCACCTGCTCGTTCCGGTTGTCAGCGACCCGAAGAAAGCGGCTGGAAGCCTTTCGTGGGCGGTGTCCGAGATGGAGAGACGCTTCGGCCTCATCGAGTCGGTCGGCGTGCGCGACGTGAACAACTACAACAAGCTCACGGCAAATGACCCCGCGTATGAGTACCTTCCTTACATAGTTATAATAATCGATGAGCTTGCCGATCTTATGATGACCGCTCCGAACGATGTCGAGGAGTCCGTGTGCCGCCTCATGCAAAAGGCACGTGCCGCAGGTATGCACGTCATCATCGGTACTCAGCGTCCCTCGGTCGACGTCATCACGGGACTTATCAAAGCGAATATCCCGTCGCGTATTGCGTTCACCGTCGCCTCTCAGGTCGACTCCAGGACCATAATCGACCGCGCGGGAGCCGAAAACCTCATCGGACGCGGCGATATGCTGTATCTGCCCGTAGGTGCCGCAAAGCCGATACGAGTTCAGGGTGCGTTCGTCTCGGAGGAGGACGTCGAAAAGGTCGTGTCGTTCATTAAGAGCGAGAACGTCCGAAACGAGGTTGAATACTCAAGCGATGTTATCGAGCAGATCGAAAAAGAAGCAGCGAAGTGCGGAAGCGGAAAGAAGGGCTCGTCGGGAGACGCTGCCGCCGTCGGCGATGCGGAAGACGATCCCATGTTAAAAAGCGCGCTCGAGCTTGCCGTAAACAGCGGAAAGATCTCGACCTCGCTCATACAGCGCAGACTTTCGCTCGGCTACGGCCGCGCCGCAAAGCTCATCGACCGAATGGAGCAACTCGGCTACGTCAGCCCGCCCGACGGTCAAAAACCGCGAGAAGTGCTCATAACAAAGGAGCAGTTCATGGAGATGGTGTTGAAACGCGAGGACGAGCTTTTGTGACAGGACACAAAATAAGCCTGTAATGTTTATGAATTGTTAACCGCTTTGCGGGGGAATAATGGTATACTTGTATTTGTAAAAACAGGTGCTGTGCGTTTGATCCGCGCGGCGGAACGGAGGCTCTTTAAAATGGTTTATTTAATACTTGCAAACGGATTTGAGGAAACCGAGGCTCTTTGCACGCTTGACGTTCTCAGACGCGCCGAAGCCGATGTTGCGACTGTCGGTATCTGCGGAGAATTTGCCGTCGGCACGCACGGTGTCACCGTCAAATGCGACATCGACGCGACACGCGAGAAGATCGATATCGACAAATGCGAGATGCTTATTTTCCCGGGAGGGATGCCGGGAGCCGAAAATATTGACAAGTATGAGCATACCGATTCATATATTGAAGAGGTGCTCGCACACGGCGGCTTTGTGGGCGCGATCTGTGCCGCTCCCATGATACTCGGAAAAAGAGGGTATCTCGAGGGAAAGAGCGCGACGTGCTATCCCGGCTTTGAGGAGTACCTTTACGGCGCAAAGCTTTCCGCGGAAGATGCCGTGCGCGACGGCCGGATCGTGACATCACGCTGTATGGGCACGGTGATGCCGTTTGCGCTCGAGCTTGTCGAGTGCCTGTACGGACGGGAAAAGAGATGCGCCGTCGAAGCATCCGTCAACGGCAGAGCTTAAACTTTGCCGAATACCGAAAGGAGACCTTGGTATGAACATTATCAAAAAAGAGAAGGACGAACTCAGAAAAAACTATCTTGAGGCGCGTGACGCAATGGATCGCGAAGTCAAGAAGGAGAGAGATGCCGCCATCTGCAAATGTGCGCAAAATCTTGTAAGCTTCCGTTTTGCGGAATTTGTGCTTCTCTATGCCGCGCTCGAGAACGAGATCGACGTTTCGCCTCTCGCGGAAGCGGCGTTCGCGGCGGGCAAGAAAGTCGCTTTTCCCCGTTCAGACAAAGAGACGCACACGATGCGCTACCATTTCGTGAATTCTCTTGACGAGCTTCATCGCGACACCTACGGAATACTCGAGCCGCCGGTCGATGCACCCGTTTACGATCCCGAACATGAAAACGGAAGCGCGGTATGCTTCGTCCCCGGACTCCTTTACGACAAGTCGGGATTCAGACTCGGCTACGGCAAGGGCTTTTACGACAGATATCTGTCCGCGTTCTCAGGCGGCAAAATAGGCGTTATCTACAGCGACTACATCCTCCCGAGCGTTCCGCGCGGAAGGTACGACGTTTCCGTCGATATCCTGCTCACGGAAAAGGGAGTCAAAACCGTTTCGGAACGTCGCGACCGCAGATAAATCCCGATTTTTGAGGAAAAGACGTATGAAAGTTAAACCTTGGACGGCGGCACCGATCTTGGTCAGTGCCGTGCTGATCTTAACTTTGATAGCGAGCATCATCCCGCCGTCGGCTATCGGACTCGAAGACAATCCGTACCTCACGACTGTGGTATTACAGCTTGCGATATTCATGATACCGTCGCTGTTTTTCTGCACGCTTCGCGGAGGAGATTACAAAAGCTCGCTCCGCCTGTCGCGCCCGACGGCGTCGTCGGTGATATTCATGATCTGCGCACTTGTCGTGATGATCTGCGGCAGCTGCGTCATAGAGTATTTCATGTCGAAAATAGCTCCCGTGACGATGGCCGAAAGTGCGGCCGCGACGAGCGCGGGATATGCGATGAACAGAGGAATTTTCGACGGGCTTTATCTCGTGATAGCTTTCGCCGTTCTCCCCGCCGTGACGGAAGAATTTCTTTTTCGCGGCATAATCCTCTCGGAGTACTCATCTCTCGGCGCGTTTTGCTCGGTGTTCATGAGCAGCGTCATGTTCGCTTCCTGCCACCTCAGCCCCGCACGCTTTCCCGTGTACTTTTTCTGCGGGCTCGTGCTGTCGCTGACGGCATATGCCTCGCGTTCGGTGATAGCGTCGATGATACTCCATGCGCTTTACAACGTGTTCGTGCTTTTCTTTGAGCAATACGTGCTTCGCCTGGCCGAAAAGCAGAATATAAGTGCCGTGCTTTTTATGATCGTGGCAGCAACTTGCACGCTTCTCTTTGCGACGATCATGTGCTTTGAGGGCGCGAGTGTGTACAAAAGCTATGCGACGGACAATCTTCCGTCGGACTACGCCCCGAGCAAATCGACGAACGGCCTTTTGTCGCTGGCTTCGGCGATCTTCTCGCCGTCATTCATCGTTCTTGCGGTGATATACATAATAGCCTCGCTTACGGGAAATTGATCTGCCGCGCGAAATTGCGATCGGAGAACTTATCTTAAAGCAAAGGATAGAAAAACATATGGATAACAATAATCGCCCGAATCAAGGCGCACCGTTTGACGGCGTGCCGAGCGAAAATATGAGTGCGCAAACGCCGCGAGGTGATGCTGCGCAGTTTGATGCGACGGGTGCGAGAAATACAGGCAACGCGGCGGCACCTCAGCAGAACACACCTCGCCAAAGCGCACCTCAGCAGAGTGCACCTCGTCAAAGCTCGCCTCAACAGAGTGTACTTCAGCAGAGTGCACCCCGCCAGATTTCACCTCAGCAGGGCGTGCCCTCACGAGGCGCGCAGAATATGCCGAATAATCCCGCAGCAGCTCGTCGCGCATCAGTGGACGCAAACGGCGCGACGCGCAAGATCGATACGCCGAAAAAGGACAGCGCGGTCGTGAACACGCAAAACGGAAAGAAAAGCGCGAAGAACAACACTCCCGCGACCGGAAGCAACACGCTTCTCAGCGTTATAAAGTGCGTGGTTTATATAGCCGCCGTGCTCGTTGTGTCGACGATAATCTCGCTTGTCGTGATCTTCGCCGCAAACGATATCTACGCCTTTTCAAAATCGGATGAATCCGTGCAGATCACGATCCCCGAAGGCGCGGATCTCGGTGACCTTGCCGACATTCTCCGCGAAAACGGCGTGATAAAGTACAAAGGCCTCTTTAAGATGAAAAACAAGGGAGTTCACGACATCAAGGCGGGTGAATACACTGTCTCGCCGTCGATGAGCTACGACAAGCTGATCTCCGAATTTCGCGAGAAAGTGCCGACGGGCGTTTCGTGGATCACCATTCCCGAGGGATATACGACCGACGAGATCATCGATCTTTTTGTCGAGAGCGGCATCGGCGAGAGGGAAGCGTATGTTGATGTCATAAACAACTACGACTTCGACTACTGGTTTATAGACGAGCTCGGCGAAGACTGGGACTCCGACGGCAGAATATATCGCCTCGACGGATATCTGTTCCCCGATACGTACCAGTTCTATAACGCTTCGAGCGAGATCACCGTTGTAAATAAGCTTCTTTCGCGTTTCGAGCAGGTCTTTGTAAAGAGCTATAAGGAGCGAGCAGCGGAGCTCGGCTACAGCGTCGACGAGATACTCACCCTCGCATCCATCATCGAGAAAGAGGCGGCAAGCCAGGCGGAGTTCAGCGACGTTTCGTCCGTATTCCACAACCGACTCAATAATCCCGCGACTTTCCCGTGTCTCGAAAGTGACGCGACCGTCGTTTATTCGATCCAGCACGAGACGGGTGTGCGTCCGAACCTGACCTCGGACGACCTGAATCGCGACGACCCGTACAACTCATACAAAGTCTCCGGCCTTGTACCCGGACCTATCGCGAACCCCAGTAACAGTGCGATACTTGCCGCACTGAACCCGAAAAATACGAACTATTATTATTTCGTGTCGAACGGAAAGACCACGTATTTTGCCGCAACGCTCGAGGAACACAACGCAAACCGTGCAAAATACCTCGCGCCGAACGCAAATGCAGAATAAGAAACGAAAAGCACCGCGACGCGGTGCTTTTTTGCTTCGTTAAAGTACACAAAAAACGCCGCGTAAAGCTATACAAAATGCCGATTGCCAAACGGGCGAAAATAAGATATAATTTAGGTA
>CAYWTG010000023.1:0-12090 GCA_964461155.1 uncultured Ruminococcus sp. | reverse complement strand
TAGAGCTCCCGGCTCATAACCGGTAGGTCCTAGGTTCGAGTCCTAGATGGTCCACGTTCAAAAAGCTCTTTTGTCGTAAGGCAAAAGAGCTTTTTTCTGCATTAAGCTTAAAGTTAAACGGTAATTTCGCTGTCGGCGCACCGCTTGCCGAGTGACGGGTGGTCGCTGCTGTTTATCACAGACGGACGTCTCGTTTGTCAAACGCACGGCGCGCGGAGCGAGAGGCTTTTTCGAGCGAGAGCTTTAACGCGAGCATCACGGCGAGAAGCGCGGCGCACATGGCACATCGTGCGCAGAAATACGCGACGTTTCCGACGGCTGGAGCTTCCGAGAGAAGCTTATCCGCAAGTTGCAGCGCGAGAACGTGATAAAGGTATATAAAATACGACTCTCGGTCGAGAAGCGCGAGAAAGCGATTTTGCGACAGGCGAGTTTCTTGCGACCTTGCGCCGACGAACACGCAGAAGACGAAAAGCACGGCCGCGGGCATATAGATCATCGTGAATACCTGCTGAAGTGTGGCCGAGATGAGCGCGCGGCGGAATAAAAGCGCGAGAGCGAGCTCGGCGACGAGGAGCGGCACGAAAGCCGACGTAATTGTGATGCGGTACTTTTTTATTTTGCTTGAAAAGCTGTCGTAGTTGAGTCCGACACAGCATCCGCAAACGTAGCAGAAGAGATACCGAGTGAACATACGGTTGTAAAACGAAAATCCGTTAAAAAACAGCGCAGTGCAAAGCGAGGCGGCGAGAGAGACGGCAAGAGCGCGAGCGCATCCGAATCGGCGAACGGCACGCGTCACGGCAGGTGTTATGAGATAAAGCTGTAACAGCGCGATCACGAAATAAAAGTGAGACGTGAGGTTTCCGCAAACGGCGTAGGAAAAATAGTCACCGACGCCGAGAGCACTTGCGGCGGGGATGTCGAATATGCGATACGCGCACATATATAGAGCTGTGGCGACAAGATACGGCAGGACGACGCGCAAAACTCTTCCTTTATAATACACCGCAAGGCTCTTTTTGCCACCGTTCAGCGTCGATTTCACTCCTGCAAGGAAGATAAAGCCGAAAATCGCGCAAAAAAGGATTCTCTGGAACAGAAATACCCATGTGTGGGACAAAAGGGCAGGGGTCAGGAGATGGATCACCAAAACGAAAAGGCAATACATCACGTTTTGAGCTGAAATTTCGCTTCGGCGAGGGGAGCGGTGAACGCTTTTTTCTTTTGTGTCCATGGTGCGCCGTCCTTTTTATTAAAAATAATAAACGCGGGCGCGAGAGTCTGCCATTCGGTTTGAGGCAGACTTTCGCGTCCGTTCTTAATTTAGTTTACAGGAGTGTGCGGCGAAGTTCTTCCGCGCTCTCGGCTCTGATATATGCCGGGGGCACGTCGAGAACTGTGCGGCAACCGCTCTGACCCTCGGAGTTCATTCTGTAAGCGGCTCTTGCGTATGCGATGAGCACGGAAGAGGTGAACTCGGGGTTCGAGTCGAGCTTCAGGCTGTACTCGATGACGTGACTGTTTTCACCGTTGAGTCCGGTCTTGCCGGAGCGGATGACAACGCCGCCGTGCGGGATACCCGCGTGGTCGCGGCGAAGCTCTTCTTCGCTGATGAAGTGAACGGTGGTGTCGTAGTCCGCAAAGTAGTTCGGCATTTCGCATATCTCGCGCTTGATTTTCTCGAGATCCGCTCCCTCTTCGGCTACGACGTAGCACTCTCTCGTGTGCTTTTCGCGTGTGGTGAGCTCGGGAGCCTTTCCGCGTCTGACGGCCTCAAGAGCCGACGGAACGGGAACGGTGTACTGCTTTGCGTCCTTTACGCCGTCAATGCGGCGAATTGCGTCGGAATGTCCCTGGCTTACTCCGCGACCCCAGAAGGTGTAGTCCTTGCCGTCGGGGAGGATCGCACCGCCGTAAAGACGGTTCAGCGAGAACATACCGGGATCCCAGCCTACGGAAATGATACCGATCTTGCCGGAGGCGCGTGCGGCGGCGTCAACTGCGGCAAAATGCTCGGGGATTCTTGCGTGTGTATCAAAGCTGTCAATGACGTTAAAGTCGGCGGCAAGCGCGGGTGTCTGCGTGGGCAGATCGGTGGCACTTCCTCCGCAGAGGATCATAACATCGATCTTGTCTTTCATCTTCAGAACATCGTCCGCGTGCATTACGGGCACACCTTCCGTTTTGATGCTGAGCGATTCGGGCGCACGTCGCGTGAAGACTGCCTCAAGTGTCATGTCGCTGTTTTGTCTGACAGCCGCTTCGACACCGCGTCCGAGATTGCCGTAGCCGTAAATACCGATCCTTATACTCATGTTGATCTCCTTTTCGCCGCCGCGCGGCGGCATAGATTTGCACGAAAGATACGTATACGTATCTTCGCGCCGCGTTCTCTTTCGAGAGGGAATTGTATCCGCAAATATTTTATCACAAATAAAGCCGATTTTCAATTCCTCTCACGTGAATTAGCTCCGCGCAGGCAAATTTTTTTCTCTCGCGCGAAAACTTTAAAAAAAAGCGGGCACGGCACCGGTAAAATAACCATGCCGTACCCGCCATTTTGGGAACGAAGCTGTTTTTAAGAACAGCCGCCTTTTTTGTGGTCACCACACTCTTTGCAGTACGGACAGCCGACGCATTTTTGTCCGCGGCGGTGTGCCCTTACGAGATACCATACCGCTGAGCCGACGATAGCGGCAAGTATCAAAATGAGGATAATGTTTGCCGTCATATGTTGAGGCCTCCTTTACTGTGAAATGTTTGTCAGTTCTTGAGCGCGTATTCTTCCGCGAGATGCTTATCCGTGTTGCGGATGAGAGCTATCACGATTCCGACCATTACAAGAACCGCCGCGAGACCGCCGAGCGCACCTGCGATGTTAAGGGATGCGGGAGCGGTGATGAGAGTTCCGATAGTGTAAACAAGGTATGCAACGGTGAAGCCTGTTCCGAGCTGGAGGCCGATACCGCCCCAGAGCCACTTTCCGCTCTTCATCTCGGAGTTCATGGCACCGATAGCTGCGAAGCACGGAGGTGTGTAGAGGTTGAACATAAGGTAAGCGAGAGCTGCGACTTTTGTGATCGCCATGATACCTGCGACCTCGGCACCTGCGCCCTCCATCATTGCGAGCTCATCTGTGTCGATGAGGTTCTCAAGGCCTACAAAGCAAACGGCAAGCGTACCGACGACGTTCTCTTTTGCGATAAAGCCGGTAACAGCCGCAGCGGCGAGCTGCCAAGAAATCACGCCGACGATGGGGAAGATGAGGTAAGCGAAGGGAGATGCGATAGTTGCGAGGATGGAAGAATCCGCGCTTTCCGCGACGCTGAAGCTCCATGTGAATGTCTGCATGATCTGGACAGCCATGTTGCAAAGGAGGATGATCGTTGCGGCCTTTACGATGTAAGCCCAACCGCGAGCGCACATCGACTTGAACGCGCCCCAAAGAGACGGACGCTTATACTCGGGAAGCTCGATGATGAACATGGACTTTCTTGCCTTGTAGCCCGCGATGCGGTTAACAAGAAGTGCGCCGAGGAAGATGAGGACGATACCGGACAGGTACATGAGAGTGCTGACCCAGCCCGCGTCGTCGAAGAACGCGCCGGCGAAGAGGGCGATTACGGGGATCTTTGCGCCGCAGGGCATGAACGGTGCGAGCATTGCCGTCGCACGTCTCTCACGCTCGTTGCGGATTGTGCGGCTTGCCATGATACCGGGAACCGCGCAACCTACAGTGATAACAAAAGGAATTACGGATTTGCCGGAGAGGCCGACCTTTTTGAAGATCGGGTCAAGGACGACCGCAACGCGGGACATATAACCGCAGTCCTCAAGGAGCGCGATGAGGAAGTACATGACCATAACGAGCGGCAGGAATCCGACGACCGCGGAGACACCGCCGATGATACCGTCAACGAGGATCGCCGAAACGATCGGATGTGCGTCTGCGAGAAGCTCACCGACCCACTCTTGGAATGTCTCGAGAAGACCCGTGAGAAAATCGGCGATCGGTGCGCCGACCCAAACCTGCGAGATCTGGAAGACGAGGAACATAACTACAGCGAAGATCGGGATACCGAGCCACTTGTTTGTGAGCACGTCGTCGATCTTGTCGCCGATGTTTTTATCTTTTGTGAGGACTTTACGCGTCTCGACCTCGGAGACGATGCTCTTGACGAAGTCAAATCTCTTGCGGTCTGCCTCGCTGACGGCCTCTTTATCGGTGAGATCGACATCTCCCTCGGAATACGGAGCTTTCTGCTCTCTGCCCTCGCTTGCGGCAGCCGCCTGAACGACCGCTTTAAGACCCTCGGCCGAGATCGAAACCGTATTGATGACGGGACAGCCGAGCTTTTCCTCGAGAGCTTTGACGTCGATTCGTGTGTCTTTCTTTTTGTTGATATCGCTCTTGTTGAGTGCGACTACGACGGGGATGCCGAGCTCGAGAAGCTGAGTTGTAAAGAAGAGGCTTCGGCTGAGGTTCGACGCGTCGACGATGTTGATGATCGCATCGGGATTTTCGCCTTTTACGTAGGAGCTTGTGATGCTCTCCTCACTCGTGAACGGCGACATCGAGTACGCTCCGGGAAGGTCGACGGCGATAAGACGGTCGTTTCCGGCGTAAGCCTTTTTAATGGGGTGCTCTTTTTTTGCTACGGTGACTCCCGCCCAGTTTCCGACCTTTTCGTTACGTCCGGTGAGGGCGTTATACATTGTGGTCTTACCTGAGTTGGGGTTGCCTGCCAAAGCAATTCTCATACAGATATCCTCCTGTGGTGTGTGGTTGTGTATTTATGTATCCTTTCGGACAGGATGCACGTGATAATAAAGGTTAGCTATAGCTAACTGTTTGACGGAAGTTCGACCGAACAAATAATGCTCGGTCGAAAACGGATCTCAGATAATGATCGCGCCCGCAAGCTGGTTGTCGATGTTGTATCTCGCATCTTTGATGGAGACCACGCAACCGCCGCGACGGCGAGCGACAACTGTTATCGCCTCTCCGCTGTAGCAGCCGAGAGAGAAGAGGAAGGAGTTTAACTCCTCGTCGTCGGTATCGATATCCCGGATGATGTATTCAGTGCCTTCAACGGCTTCGTTCAAGGTCATAAAAAGTCCTCCGATCGTTTATTTATTTGTCGGCGGCGGCACCGTTTGCGCGGTGCCCTCACGCCCGAGGTCTTGACGGCGGTGTGGTGCCCTCAAGAGGTTAGCTGTAGCTAACTATCGTAATTATACTACCGAGCGAAAGCTTTGTCAATAGCTCTGCGAGATTTTTTTGAATTTTTTTCAAAGATCGGACATATATCCCCGTGAAACCCCATGCGGAAAGCAGACTGTTCGGCGAGGACGGTAAAAAATCTTCGCGGCGTATTGACACGTTGACACTCCTGTGGTATAATTTTAATGAAAAGTGAATTTCAAGCTTATGAAAGGAACTATGGCTATGAAGAGAATCAAGACCATCAAGACACGTGACCTCAAGGCAAGTGCCGCTTGCGGCGGTTGCGGTGAGTGTCAGACCTCCTGCCAGTCTGCTTGCAAGACCTCCTGCGGTGTTGCTAACCAGAAGTGCGAGAGCAAGAAGGACTAATTTGCCGTGTCTACCCGCTGTTTGCCGCGACCCGCGCAAACAGCGGTTTTCACTTTTTTGCACCTTTTTACCCGCGATGTGACGCGATAAATATAAAGATAAAATTTCCGCCGCACTCGGCGGGACGGAGTTTGTATGATACATCAGTTTAAGAATAACGGTTACAATATAGTGCTCGACATGGCAAGCGGATCCGTGTTCAGCGTGGATGAGGTCGCTTACGACGCGATATCCATGTTTGAGTCGCACGGTGAGGACGAGATCATATCGACGCTGAGCGAGAAATACGGCACGGACAGAGGCGAGCTTGAGGAATGCCTTGCAGACATCCGCGCACTTCGCGACGACGGCCGCCTTTTCAGCGAGGACACATATGAAGATATAGAGGTCATGAAGCGCGGCGGTAATGTCATAAAGGCACTTTGCCTGCACGTCGCACATACCTGCAACCTCAACTGCTCGTATTGCTTTGCGGGACAGGGAAAATATCACGGCCGCGAGGCCATCATGAGCGAGGAGGTCGCGCACCGCGCGATCGATTTCCTTGTCGAGAACTCCGGCGACAGGCGCAATCTCGAGGTCGACTTCTTTGGCGGCGAGCCGCTGATGAACTTCGACGTGGTCAAGAGCACCGTCCGCTATGCTCGCAGCATCGAAGAGAAAACGGGCAAGTGCTTCCGCTTCACGCTCACGACCAACGGAATGCTCATCGATGATGACGTTATAGATTTCGCGAATCGCGAGATGCACAATGTCGTGCTCAGCCTCGACGGCAGACAGCACGTGCACGACAGACTTCGCAAGACCTACAAGGGAGAGGGAAGCTATGAGCGCATAGTCCCGCTCTTTAAGAAGCTCGTCGACAGCCGTGACGGCAAGGGATATTATATGCGCGGCACATTTACGCATTACAATACCGATTTCGCCGCCGATGTGCTTCACATGGCAGACCTCGGCTTTACCGAGCTCAGCATGGAGCCCGTCGTGTGCGAGCCCGGCGACCCTTATGCGCTCACCGAGGAAGATTATCCCATTCTTTGCGAGCAGTACGACCTTCTCGCGCGCGAGATGCTTCGCCGCCGTCGCGAGGGTCATCCGATAACTTTCTATCATTATATGATAGACCTCGAGCACGGCCCGTGCATCCATAAGAGAATATCGGGTTGCGGTTCGGGAAGCGAGTATATGGCGGTAACGCCCACGGGCGAGCTGTTCCCGTGCCACCAGTTCGTAAACGACCCGTCGTTCTCTCTCGGAAATGTGTTCGACGGAGTTCATCGCACGGATATCTGCGACACGTTCCGCAAGTGCAACGTCTTCTCGCATCCCGAGTGCCGCGATTGCTGGGCTAAGTACTACTGCTCGGGCGGATGTGCCGCAAACGCATATCACGCGACGGGCAAGATCGACGGCGTGTACGAATACGGATGTCGCCTGTTCAAGCACAGAATGGAGTGCGCG
The DNA here is from genome assembly GCA_964461155.1 of uncultured Ruminococcus sp. Lineage (GTDB taxonomy): Bacteria > Bacillota > Clostridia > Oscillospirales > CAG-272 > RUG11130. The sequence continues at coordinate 5,030 of CAYWTG010000023.1, read as the reverse complement.
GTCATGCTTAAAGTCGCAGAGGCAGAGGACGCGGAATCTGAAGAATAAGCCGCGCTTTCAGCGGTTAAACGGAGGGCTTTTATGGATAATATGAACGGAAGAGTCAATTTAAAATGTGTGATCGAAGAGTTCAAGCTCGAAGTTGCCTATCTTCCCGAGGGCGGCGAGGATATAAACGTCGTCTCGATGGAGGTCAACCGTCCCGGACTCAGACTTGCCGGATTCAGCAAGGAGTTCGACGAGAACCGTATACAGATCATCGGAAACGCGGAGACCGTGTATCTCGGCGAGCTTGATGAGGAAACCATGCGCGAGCGTCTCGCGGCGTTCTTCAACTGCCACCCCGTGGCGGTCGTGTACACCCACGGAAACCTCCCGACGGAGGCATCTCTCGAGCTTGCGGAGTATTTCGGCGTGCCGGTCTTCTTCACCGCGGCGAACACGAGTGAATTTATAGCCGCGCTCATCGCGTTTCTCAACGTCCAGCTTGCGCCGCAGATCACCCGCCACGGCGTCTTCGTCGAGGTTTACGGCGAGGGCACGCTCATCCTCGGCGACAGCGGCGTCGGAAAGAGCGAGACGGCGATCGAGCTTATCAAACGAGGCCACCGATTCATAGCAGATGACGCGGTCGAGCTTCGCAAGGTGTCAGCAAAAACGATCGTCGGTACGGCACCTGATCTTATCAAATATTATATCGAGCTTCGCGGCATCGGCATCGTCGACGTCAGACGAATCTTCGGTATGGGCTCGGTCAAGGCGTCCGAAAAGGTCGACCTCATCATCAATCTCGAGCCTTGGGAAGAGGGAAAGATGTACGACCGCTTCGGACTTGAAAGCGAGTACACCGAGATCATGGGAATCAAGATCCCGTCTCTCGTTATTCCCGTAAAACCCGGACGAAACCTCGCGGTCATCGTGGAGATCGCCGCGATGAACCACAGACAGAAGAAGATGGGCTACAACACAGCCGAGGAGTTTAACAAAAAGCTTCTCAAAATGAGCGGAGCCGACGACTTCGGCGTCTGAGTGAAACATAATAGCTGACAGAGTAGGTCGGCGCGCGTGAAGTGCTGTCGGGACGGGGAGTTGCCCGACAGACGAAAGAGTCCTCGGACTCTGCGGTGTGCCGACTGCATCCCGCTGTATCGGAGCGACACCTCCCGTGAATGCTTCGGCGGTATGCACCGCTGTGCTCTCGCGGGAGGTTTTCTGCCTTTTCGCGGCACGCGGTGACTTTGAAATACATACTTTTCACGCGGTCGTATGACCGAAAGGAGAAAAAATGAAGACAAATCACAAAAGTAACGCCGCACGCATTTCGATCCTTGCAATGCTCGTCGCTCTCGAGGTCGTCCTCAACCGATTTTGCTCGGTGAATACGCAGTTTTTGAAGCTCGGCTTCGGATTTGTGCCGATCGTTGTCGCCGCGAATCTGTTCGGGCCGCTCAGTGCCGCCGCAGTTTACGCCGCCGCCGACTTCATCGGAGCGAATCTTTTCCCGATCGGGCAGTATCACCCCGGATTTACGCTTTGCGCCGCGCTGATGGGCGCGACCTACGGCCTCTTTCTCCACGGAAAACGCGCCGACACGCCGATGATCTTCGTTCGCGCCGCGCTTGCCGCCGTGATAAACAGCGTCGTCTTCGGACTGCTCGTGAATACGTATTGGGTGTCGATGCTCTACGACTCGAAGAGCTACCTCGGATATCTCGTCATGCGAATCCCCGAATACGCCGTCATGATACCGTTAAATATCATCATGATCCCCGCCGTGATAAAGACTTGCGGCAGAGTCAGAAAATTTGTCATCCCGAAAGGAGCTGAAAAAATATGAATATGACATACGATGAAGCGATAAATTATATTCACTCGATCTCTTGGCTCGGCAGTCGGCCGGGACTTGAGCGAATTTCCGAGCTTTGCCGCGCACTCGGTGACGTGCAGGACTCGCTTCGCGTGATCCACGTCGCGGGTACGAACGGCAAGGGCTCGTTTTGTGCCATGCTTTCGCGCGTGCTCATGAGCGCGGGCTACAGCGTCGGCCTGTTTACATCTCCGTATGTCAAATGCTTCAACGAGCGCATACAGCTGAACGGCGAGATGATCTCCGACGATGACCTCGCGCGCGTCACATCTCGCGTGGCGCAGCTCGCCGACTCGATGAGCGACCACCCGACTGAGTTTGAACTCATCACCGCCGTCGGATTTTCGTACTTTGCCGAAAAACGCCCCGATTTCGTGATCTTGGAAGCCGGAATGGGCGGCAGACTTGACTCGACCAATATAATAAAAAATACCGAGCTGTCAGTCATTACGGGAGTTGCGCTCGATCACACGTCGTATCTCGGCGATACCGTCGAGAAGATCGCGGTCGAAAAGGCGGGGATCATCAAAAAAGGCGGCAAGATTTTGCTCGGCGCGTGCAGTGACGGTGCGCGTAATGTCGTCGCGGCGCGTGCGAGGGAGCTTGATGCGGAGTTTTATGCAGTTGACTACAGCAAAATAGGCAAATGCAAATTTTCCGCAAACGGCACCGAGATGGAGTACGACGGCGAAGACTACACGCTGTCGCTACTCGGAGAGTATCAGACGAAAAATGCCGCCGCTGTCCTGTGCGCTGTCGACATCCTCACGCGCGGCGGAGTTAAGATCTCGTCCGAAGACGTAAAACGCGGACTTCGCGAGAGCTTGTGGCCGGCGAGATTTGAAGTTCTGCGCCGCGAGCCGCTCGTGATCTACGACGGAGCGCACAACCCCGACGGAATACACGCCGCCGTGCGAAATATCGAGCTTCTGCTTGACAAAGCACCCGTGGCCGTCGTCGGTGTCATGGCCGATAAGGCGCACGACGAGATGCTTCGTGAGCTTTCGCCGCACATCTCGGAAGTTTACTGTGTCACGCCCGATAACCCGAGAGCCCTTGACAGTAAGCGTCTCGCGGCCGAGTTCGCCACTCTCGGAGTCACATCTCACGCCTGCGGCAGTGTAGAAAACGGCGTTGCTCTCGCCATGAAAGCGGCAGCGTGCGCGTCTGTCCCCGCGGTCATCCTCGGCTCGCTTTATATGTACGCCGATGCCGCGCGTGCCGTCGACGCATTCACGGAGGCGTGTGACAGATGAAACGTATTCTCTCGGCTTTCCTCGCGCTTCTTGCCGCCTCGCTTGCTTGCGTGCTTGCATCATGTGAGTCTGCCGAAAGCGCGAATTATTCGCTTGAAGAAACGATCGGAAGTGTCGACGAGGAGAGCGAGGTTTTTCTCGACATCGCCGACAAAGTTCGAGTCTTCGTTATCGACAGCATAGAGCTTCCCGAGTTTGACGGTACGCGCCGTGCGCATGAACTTTACTCAAACTCTACATTAAATTATATGTGGGGCAAAAGCTTCGCCGCGTATGCCGGAAACGCGAAGCTCATCGACCGCGTCAACGAGCTTTACGGCGACCTTGACGTGATAGCGGCGATACCGGCGTCCGATTTCGAGGCGGTCATGTACGAATGCTTCGGCGGCGAGGTGAAGATCTCGCACGGCACGACGAGCCTGTTCAGATATCTCGACGACGCGCAGGTGTATATCCCGATCACGGGTCCCGCCGGCGGTGGCGCGGATGTCGTCGTCACGAAGGTCCTCGAGACGGAAAACACCTACAGAATTTATTTCACCTGCACGACGGGCGAAAACGATTGCGACTACTTCGCGCTCGCCGTAAAGCGCGATGACGGCACGTTCTATTTTGACGCGCTGATCCGTGAATGAGACTGCTCGGCAAAACGCACAAAAACAGAGAGCACGATTTGTTCAATACAACGATATTTGTCAAAACGCCTTGACAACGCGGAAAAAACGAGTTAAAATATAGGCAGATAAAAAGTGCTGTGTTACGGCATGATGATAACTTCTTTTCTTTAATCTCCTTTAGGAAACGGGACGCTTTCGGGCGTCCTTTTTCCTGCCTGTTTTCGAGTGTGAACAATTGATTCGTTTTCGGTGAAAAATCAAACGTCATTATCACCAAATCACGCTGTGAGTTTTTGTTGAAAGTCACGAAAGTTTGATTCCGGTGAATAAATTGTGAAGATATTGCTTGACAAAAACTTCGGGATGTGATAAAGTATATGTACAGCAAAAATGCTGAAATTTATTTTTTGTGAGGTACAAAAAAATGAGAAAACTCGCAACACTCGCGCTTGCAGTACTCATGGTTGTTTCTCTCCTCTCGGTATCCGCATTTGCTGAGACATACCTTGAGAACAGCCCTTGCGACGTAAGCTTCGAGATCAAGAAGGCTAACCCCGCCAACGTTATCAAAGACGGTAAGATCGGTGAGGGTGAGTACACAGAAGTTGTTGTAGCTCCCGCAGACCTCTGCATCAACTTCATCAGCTCCAATGTCTACACAGACTCCGACGCCATGGCTCAGACCATGAAGTTCTACTTCTCTTGGGACGAGACACACGGTCTTAACTTTGCTGTATCTTATGATGCAGGCAGAGGCTTCCAGACCGCTATCCCCATGGGTGAGGACGCTGCAAAGCCGATGGACGACTTCTGCTACAACATGGGTCTTAACTTCTCCTCCGGTAGAGCAGATGACGGTCAGCCCTTCTTCTACTACTCTATCGGTAAGGACATCGCTACAGGTAAGTACCTTACCGGTCACTGGGGCCAGCTCGGTGCTACCGGTGCTTACACTGCTGTAGCCGGTCAGGACTTTGAGGTTTCCTACAACGGTACAGTTGTTACTTACGAGTGGTCTGTTCCTTTCAACGTGCTCGGCGTTAACGCTGTAGCAGGCTCCACAGTTGAGATCAACCTCGCAGGTTGCGCAGGTACGAACACTCTCGGTGAGGGCAAGGACGGTGTCTGGTCCGACAACAGCAACTGGTCAGTAAGCCTCGGTCAGTTCGGCTTCCTCTGCGCTCAGACTAAGGACAACAAGTCAGCTATCGGTACACTTTCCGACGAGCTCATCCCCGGCGGAAATATCGCAACAGAGGCTCCCGCTGACGGCACAACTCCCGCTCCGAC
>CAYWTG010000022.1:11012-12387 GCA_964461155.1 uncultured Ruminococcus sp. | reverse complement strand
ATACAGAACATGAATATTTCGATGGGTGTCGACGAGACGACGGGTCTTGTCCTTTAAATAAAAATTTCGGAGAGTTAAAATGAACGATATAAAACTGATTTCGGGCGGCGTTTGTGCCGCTGAGGGATTTACGGCCGGAGGCGTACACTGCGGTATCCGCCGCAACCGTACAAAGAAGGATCTTGCGCTCATCGTCAGCGACAGAGAGGCGTCGGCGGCTGCTGTGTACACGACGAACCTCGTAAAGGGCGCGCCGCTCACCGTGACGCGTGAGAATATCGCGAACGGAAAGGCGAGAGCCGTTATCTGCAACAGCGGAAACGCGAACACGTGCAACGCGGACGGCATCGACATCGCGCGCGAGATGTGCCGTCTCGTATCGGAGAGCGTGGGAGTCGCGGCGGACGATGTTGTTGTGGCGTCCACGGGAGTTATCGGTCAGCCGCTTTCCACCGAGCCTATCGCGGCGGCGATGGGAAGTTTGAAAGAGAGCCTTTCGCGCGACGGAAGCGACAGCGCGGCCGAGGCGATCATGACGACCGACACGAAGAAGAAAGAGCTTGCGGTGGAGTTTGAGCTGGGCGGCAAGGTCTGCCGTCTGGGCGGCATCGCGAAGGGAAGCGGAATGATCCACCCGAACATGGCGACGATGCTCGTGTTCATCACGACGGACGCGGCGATCTCCTCGGAGATGCTGTCTCGTGCGCTTCGCACGGACATTGCGGACACGTTCAACATGGTGAGCGTTGACGGCGACACCTCGACGAACGACATGGTGACCGTACTCGCAAACGGAGCGGCGGGAAATGCCGAGATCGTGAGCGACGGCGAGGATTTCGCGAAGTTTATGAAGGCACTCAACACGGTAACGGTTCAGCTGTGCCGCATGATCGCGGGCGACGGCGAGGGAGCGACGAAGCTTCTCGAGTGCCGCGTTTCGGGAGCGGCAGACGTCTCTCGTGCGAAATGCGTTGCCAAGAGCGTCATCACGTCGAGCCTTTTGAAGGCGGCGATGTTCGGCGCGGACGCGAACTGGGGACGAGTCCTTTGCGCTATCGGCTACAGCGGGCTCGATCTTGATGTATCGAAGATCGATGTTTCGTTTAAGTCGTCCGCGGGCAAGATCCTTGTGTGCCGCGGCGGCGCGGGCGTTGACTTCTCGGAAGACATGGCAAAAGAGATACTCCTGCGCGACGAAATAGAGATACTGATCACCCTGGGCGAGGGCTCATCAACTGCCGTTGCGTGGGGCTGCGACCTTACATACGACTACGTAAAGATAAACGGAGACTACCGCACCTAAGAGGGGGAACGTGCGGGGGCAGCTGCCCCCTGCACCCCCGCCGCCTTTTGAAAAAGGCGGGCGAAAACTTTG
>CAYWTG010000022.1:0-10912 GCA_964461155.1 uncultured Ruminococcus sp. | reverse complement strand
GGCAGCTGCCCCCTGCACCCCCGCCGCCTTTTGAAAAAGGCGGGCGAAAACTTTGTAGAAGGGGACTGACGAGGATTAGCTTCCTTTTCCAAAGTTTTTAGTCAAGCTTTTTCCAAAAAGCTTGCGGATTCCAAAGGCAGAGCCTTTGGGGGTAAAGTCTTCGGGGAACGTGCGGGGGCAGCTGCCCCCTGCACCCCCGCCGCCTTTTGAAAAAGGCGGGCGAAAACTTTGAAAAAGGGGAACAGGCGAGGTTTAGCCTCCTTTTCCGAAGTTTTTGGTCAAGCTTTTTCCAAAAAGCTTGCGGATTCCAAAAAGCTTGCGGATTCCAAAGGCAGAGCCTTTGGGGGCGTACCCCTATGTACTTTCCAAAGGCAGAGCCTTTGGGCGTCGCCACCTACGGCGAAACTCTATTAGGAGATTGTTATATGAATACGGAGAATACTTTTTCGAATTTGGAGAGAGCGGAGGTTTTGACTCAGGCTCTTCCGTACATACAGAGCTACAACGGCAAGGTGCTTGTTGTAAAATACGGCGGCAACGCCATGATAGACGAGCAGCTGAAAGCGCAGGTCATGGAGGACATCGTCCTGTTGTCGCTTGTCGGAGTCAAGGTCGTGCTTGTGCACGGCGGCGGGCCCGAGATCAACGAAGTCATGGATCGCTTCGGCAAGAAGCCGGAGTTTGTCGGCGGGCTTCGCGTTACCGACCGCGAGACGATGGACATCGTTCAGATGGTGCTTGCGGGCAAGGTAAACAAGACGCTCGTAAATCTTATCGAGATGAACGGCGGCAAGGCGATGGGAATCTCCGGCATGGACGGACGGCTCATCGAGGCGTGCCCGAAGGATCCCGCGCTCGGATACGTCGGAAAGATCACGCGCGTAAATCCCGCGACGGTCACCGACCTGCTCGAAAAGGGATACATCCCCGTAATTTCAACCGTCGCGTGCGACACGAACGGAAACTCATATAACATCAACGGAGACACGGCGGCGGCGTACATCGCGGGCGCGATCGGCGCGGAGCGACTCATCATGATGACGGACATCGCGGGAATTCTTCGCGACAAGAACGACCCGTCCACGCTTATCGCCGAGCTGACGGTGGAAGAGGCTGAGATGCTCGCGGAGAGCGAGATCGTCTCGGGCGGCATGATCCCGAAGATCAACTGTTGCATAGACGCGATAAACAGAGGCGTCAAAAACGTCACGATCATGGACGGCCGCGTGCCGCACTCGATCCTCATGGAGATACTCACCGATGAGGGCGCGGGCACGATGGTAACGGGCGGCGGTGCCGAGCACTGCACCGGAGTCAAGGAGGACTGAAAGTGAGCACATTAAAAGAGCGCGACGCGGAATATGTCGCGGGCACATACGCGAGATTTCCCGTTGAGATAGCAAGCGGCAAGGGAAGCGAGCTTTATTCGGCAGACGGCAAACGCTACATAGACATGGGGAGCGGCATCGGCGTCACCGCGTTCGGAATCGCCGACGACGAGTGGACGGCGGATGTCGGCGCACAGCTTTCGCGAGTCCAGCACACGTCGAACCTCTACTTCACCGAGCCGTGCGTAAACACGGCGGAGCTCATCTGCCGCCGCACGGGCATGAAGAAGGTCTTCTTCGCAAATTCGGGAGCGGAAGCGAATGAGTGCGCCATCAAGACCGCGCGCCTCTGGGGAGAGCGCAACCTCGGCGAGGAATACTTCACCGTGGTCACGATGAAAAACAGCTTCCACGGACGCACCATAGCGACGCTCGCCGCAACGGGACAGGATCACTATCACGAGCACTTCGGCCCGTTCCCGAACGGCTTTGAATACGCCACGGTCGGCGACCTCGATGAAGTCGAGCGACTCGTAAGCGAGAAAAAGGCGTGCGCGGTCATGTTCGAGTGCATCCAAGGCGAGGGCGGCGTCGTCCCGCTCCCCGCAGATTTTGTCAAGGGACTCGCGGACATCGCGGAGCGTCACGGAATACTCCTCATCGCGGATGAGGTGCAGACCGGAAACGGCCGCACGGGCGAGCTTTACGCGTACATGAATTACGGCATAAAGCCCGACCTTGTCACAACGGCAAAGGGACTTGGCGGAGGCCTGCCGATAGGCGCGTGCATCTTCGGAGAGCGCGTCGCGGACACTCTTCGCCCCGGCGACCACGGCTCGACCTACGGCGGAAACCCCGTCTGCGCGGCGGGCGCGTACAGTATCCTCTCACGCATAGACGACGCGCTTTTGGCGGACGTCCGCAAAAAGAGCCGAATCATCTTCGACGAGCTTGAGGGCGCAGAGGGTGTCGAAAGCGTCAGCGGAATGGGACTCATGATAGGAATCAAGGGAAGCCGCGCGGCGCGTGACGTCGTCACGGACTGCATGGAGCACGGAGTCCTCTGCCTCACCGCAAAAGACAAGGTGAGACTCCTCCCCGCACTGAATATCCCCGAAAACATCCTCCGCGAGGCACTTGAAATCATCAAGGCGGCACTGCGCGGATAAGAAATTATCGAAAGGAAATGATAAAATGACCGATATGTCAGTTTTCAAGGGCAGAAGCTTTCTGAAGCTTCTCGATTTCACGCCCGAGGAGATGGAAAAACTCATAGATTTCGCCGCAGAGCTCAAGGCGGCAAAGAAAGCGGGAAAGGCGCACAAGCTTTGCGACGGCAAGAGCATCGCGCTCATCTTCGAGAAGACGAGCACACGCACGCGTTGCGCGTTTGAAGTCGCCGCGACGGATCTCGGAATGCACGCGGTCTACCTCGACCCGTCGGGATCGCAGATCGGAAAAAAGGAGAGCATCGCCGACACCGCACGCGTCCTCGGACGTATGTTTGACGGAATCGAGTATCGCGGATACGGACAGGAGATCGTCGAGACGCTCGCAAAATACGCCGGCGTTCCCGTGTGGAACGGACTTACAAACGAGTTCCACCCCACGCAGATCCTCGCGGATTTCCTCACGATAAAGGAGCACTTCGGCACGCTTAGCGGAAAGAAGCTCGTATATATGGGAGACGCGAGATATAACATGGGCAACTCGCTCATGGTCGGCTGCGCGAAGATGGGAATGCACTTTGTCGCGTGCGCGCCCGAGAAATATTTCCCGAGTGCGGAGCTTGTCGAAACGTGCCGCGAGATCGCGAAAGAGACCGGAGCGGAGCTTGAGTTTATAACCGAGCCGACAGAGGCCGTGCGCGGCGCGGACGTGATCTACACCGACGTGTGGGTGTCGATGGGCGAGCCGGACAGCGTATGGCAGGAGAGAATCGAGGAGCTGACACCGTACAGAGTCACGAAAGAACTCATGGACACAGCGGGAGAAAAGTGCCGCTTCATGCACTGCCTGCCCGCATTCCACGACCTCAACACGAAAGTCGGCTGCGAGATATACGAGAAGTTCGACATAGACTGCATGGAGGTCACCGACGAAGTATTCGAGAGTGACCGCTCCATCGTCTTCGACGAAGCTGAAAATCGTATGCACACAATAAAAGCAGTAATGGCGGCAACGCTGTAAGAAAAAGGGGACTCGAGAGAGTCCCCTTTTTCATCCTCCAAGAGCAGAAACGCCACCTCGGTTTGTCGACAAGCGAGCGAAAGCTGCTGTCAAACTCCACGCGCAACCCGCGAAACTCCACCTTTCAGCTGTTCACACGCAAACGAACGTCACAGCAAGACTCCACGCGCGAATAAGCGAAACTCCACCCTTAGTTTGTCGCCAAGCGAGCAAATGCCCACGCCAAACTCCACGCGGTCAGCCGATACCGCCACCACTGCACCCTGCGCGGCGTGAACGTAGTGCGAGCCGCTAAACAAACATATCGTACTGCCGCACGCAGTTCGTGGGAAGCCGAAGCGGTCATGCCTATGACCGCGCGAATCCTCGAGCCGCGGTAAAGACTACTTAGCGTCAAGCCGCTAAGTAGGACTTTCTTAGTGCAGTTTCTTTCACGAAAGAAACTGCGAGCAATAGTTTTTGATCTCTAAAGATAGAAGCAAAAACACGAAATACTTTCTAACATCTACAGAAGCGGTAGCTCTCTATAAGTGAAGTTGGGTCTTATTTTTCCCTATACTAACGCTACCGAAAAACGAAATTTCTATTGAATAAACTTCGCCGAACTCGGTATGATAAAGGCTAAATTCAAACTTATCTCCCTCACCCGCTCGAGAGTGCAGAACGTCTCTTCGCGTTTTCTTTCGTGAAAGAAAACGCACTAAGAAAGCCTTCATAGTCCGCACCTCATACACCCGCTCCTTGCTGGAGCGTGCGATGAGGAGCTCCCTAAAGAAGCTTTACCGCGGCTCGAGGATTCGCGCGGTCAGATAACTGACCGCTTTGCCCGTCCCACGAACTGCGTGCGACGGTACGATATGTTTGTTTAGCGGCTCGCACTACGTTCACGCCGCGCAGGGTGCAGTGGTGGCGGTATCGGCTGACCGCGTGGCGTTTTGCCGTGTCGCTTGCTTACGGGCGACAAGTTAGGGTGGCGTTTCGCGGGTTGCGCGGGGAGTCTTGCTGTGGCGTTTGTTCGCGTGGCGACAAAACGTGGGGGAGCTTCAATTGGTTATACGTGAGTTTTACTGTATCGTTAGTTTCTATCCCGACAAGCTTCGTCTCACACATAAAAGGCTCCCTCCGTGAGGGAGCTGTCGCGCGTAGCGTGACTGAAGGAGTACGCGTGACGTAAGTAGTGTACTGTACGTTGTTATTTGAGGTGTACCCGTGGGGACGTTTCGTGAGGTCGCTCGTTTTTTTGCGGGATAGCCGTGCCCCGCCCCCTATCGATGGGGTGAGGTAGCATGGGGTGTAGTTCCGCGAAATCGCTCGTTTTTTACTCCTTCCGTCTCGCTTCGCGAGCCACCTCCCTCAGTGAGGGAGGCTCAATAGTGCGAGACGCTCGTTCGTCCTCAAAAACTAACGCTTCGCAGAAATCTTTACCTCTGTAGCAAAACCCTCGCTCAAGTCCCCTTTTTCACAAAGTTTTTCGCCCGCCTTTTCTCAAAAAGGCGGTGGGGTGCAGGGGCAACGCCCCGAGCGTCTCCTCCTACCGATAGGAGTGAGGCGGGACGTGGTGAAGTTCCGCGAAATCGCTCGTTATTCCTCCTTTCGTCTTGCTTCGCAAGCCACCTCCCTCGGAGAGGGAGGTTCAATAGCGCGAGACGCTCGTTTGCCTTGCGAAACTTGCGGTTTGTTAGGACGTTCGAGTTGCAGACGGCGCGTAGCGCACGTCGCCTACGAAGACCAACACTTCGCAGAAATCTTTATCTCTATAACAAACCCTCGCTCAAGTCCCCCTTTTCACAAAGTTTTTCGCCCGCCTTTTTTCAAAAAGGCGGCGGGGCATGGGGCGGCGCCCCATATCGTCCACCCACAAAGGAAGCTCCGCGCGGCACTTGCGTGCCTTGGCGGAGCTTCCTTTGATTACTTTTTCGATTCTTTCTTTGCGCGGAGTTCCGACGCTATCATCCATATGACGAGCAGGCCGCAGCCTATGCACACCGCGCAGTCGGCTATGTTGAACACGTATCCCCATACGGCTTCAACGTCGATGAAGTCTATAACGTAGCCGAAGCGCGTGCGGTCGATCATGTTGCCGATGCCGCCGCCCGCTATCAGCGAGAGCGATATCCTCATCATAAGATCACGCTTGCGCACGTACCACAGGTATGCCAGAAGCGCAACTATCGCCGCCGCGGACAAAACCATGAATATCCACCTGTGCTCGGACAGCATCCCGAACGCCGCGCCTCTGTTTTCAAGATACGTCAGATTGAAAACACCGTCGATGATCGGCAGCTTTCCCACAGGCTTCAAATGCGCTGTGACCGCCGCCTTTGTCGCAAAGTCAAGCACGACCGTCGCCGCGCAGATCAAAATACATATTACCAAAGCTCAAAATCCTCTCTTTTCAGTCCCGTCGGGGAGCATCACCGTCTCCGAGCGGGCGCATGAAATCCTCATACGTCGGCCGACGCGCTCCCGTCGCTCTGTGCGCCAGCGTCATCGGGTCGTAGCTCTCGCCGTCACGCACGACGGTGTCTGTGTGAAAATCAAGCGATTCCGCAAGCTTCGCGGGGGTTTCGTCACTCGCCGCCTCGGCTTCCGTGTCCGGATCCACGATCACTTCATCGCTCACAAGACCTTGTTCCGGCGAAAACTCCTCGTCGATCGCTTCTGCGTCCGCTTCGTCGTCGTCGTCCGCATCGCTTGCCTCCTCACCGAAAGGCTCTCGTGCGCCGCCATCGCTTCCGAAAAACTCCGCGTCAAGCTCAAACGGGCCGTATTCTCCGCCGTCCGAATCAAAATCGAGCGTTGCCTCGTCGGCGCGAGGCGTGAAAAGTTCGCTTTCCGCTCCCGACTCCGTAAATTTCTCCGCGTCGTTCAACTTCCCGCGCATCTCACCGAGCTCCGTGTCCGCAAACTCCTGCGCCGCGTCGAGCGTGTAAGCATCGTCGACAGCGAACGACGAATCGAGAGCGAACTCTTCGTCCGTGCGCACGTCGCGCGACTCATCTTCCGCGTCATCGTCGTCAAGGGGAACAAACTCGTCCGCCGGAGCCGCCTCGACCGAGATGGCGGGCTCGGTTCGGTCGGCAAGCACACCGAGCATCGCGTCAAGTGCCGCCGCGTGGCGACGCTTTTCTTCATCAAATAAGATCCGAAGCTTCTCCGCGTCTTCTCGCTCGAGCGAAAGGCGAGCACGGTCAAGCTCTTCGCGAAGTTGCTCAAGGCGACGCTTCAGGCGCGAAATATCCTTTATTGCGGCGGCGTACCGCTCGTTCATGCGGTCGATATATCCGTCGACCTCTCTCGGCGCGTATCCGAGCATCACTTTGGTAAAAACGGGTCTCTTGCTGTTCTGAGTACTCAAAATCGTCGATCTCCTTTCGTTTTGTCACGGGCTACAGGAAGCGTCTTGCGGCAAAGCGCATTCTTCCGCTTCGCGTCGTCCCGCCGAATGAATCTATTATGAATTTTCCGCACGAGCGCACCGAGACGATGTCTCCGGGCACGAGCGCACGATCGGGTACCGTGGGGGATATGTAGTTCACGGCGACATCGCCCGAGAGGCACAGCGTCTTCGCCTCGGCGCGGGAGCACGAGGCAAGCGCGGCCACGATCGAATCGGCGCGCGCACTCGCGGCGACAGCCGACAGGCTCTCGAACTTGCGTGGGATCACGAAATCGAGCCCAACGCGGGCGGGTGTGCAGTGCACGGTGTCACGCGCAACGCGCACGAGCTCGGAGGCGAGAAACGGCGCGATCTTTTCGTCGGCAAAGACGACGGCTTCGTGCTCACCGGTGACGGCGATGTCGCCGATGACGGAGCGCTCCACGCCGAGCGCAAGTATCGTTCCCATGTAGTCGCGGTGCCCGAGGGTGGCAAATCCGCTGCCGCGAACGTGAAGCGGGCAAATGCCGATGACGTCGTGTGCTTCGTCGGGGAAATACGTCGAAAGGATCTCCGAGAACGCCTTTTCACGCTCGGTGGAAAACGCCTCGCACGGCGGCAGGTCGTCACGTACGGTGTACGACGGAGCAAAAATCGCGCGACGGCGGTCGGCGCCGAGGCATCCGCCGTAGAAGAACAGTCGAGCACGCGCCGCGACGGGGACTGCGCGAAAGAACTCCGCCTGCTCCGCGGGGGTCAGAAACGCGCTGTATACAAATTCAAATTCACGTCGATCGGAGAGGGAGCAGAGATCCTCGGCGCGGGCTTTTACAACTGAGTTTTCGTCCATAGGTCATTATTATATCGCCGCCGATATGACGGTGAGGATGATGAAGGCGATGAAAAACGGGACATCGACGGGCATTCCGTCGCCGAGGCCGAGCTTGTCGCACACTACGCGAACGGGGTAAATGATTGGCTCGGTCACGAAATTGAGCATCGCAACGATGGGGTTATCCTCGGCGGGAAAGAAGCTGAACAGTGCCCGCGCGAGCATACAAAGGCGGAGCACCAGCAGCACAAGACGCACTGTTGCTATGATGATATATGAAATGAACATGGGAATACCTCCGAAATCGGCGCGGCCGCGCCGCGGGATTAGGTTTTATATGTTTGAGTTGCGGCTTCTTTCGCGAAAGAAGCGTGGGAAGAAAGGATTTTTGTTTTCTGCCTCATACGCATGAGAGTGCGGGACGGTGTTTACTTATATCTAACGCTTTGCTGAAGCTTTACTGCTGTAGGCTAAACTTGAAATTTCTGCCTCTGTCTTTAGAGATATAGAAGACTTTTGTTCGCGTTTTCTTTCGCGAAAGAAAACGCCTAAGTAGTCTTTACCCACGCGGCGCGTAGTTCGCGCGGTCATAGGCATGACCGCTTCGGCTTCCCACGAACTGCGGGTAGTGGTACGATATGTTCGTGTACGGCTCGCACGACGTTACGCCGCGTAATGGTGCGGTGGTGGCGGTATCGGCCGACCGCGTGGCGTTTTGCGGCGTCGCTTGCTTACGGGCGACATACTGAGGGGAGTTTCAGTGCTTTGCGCGTGGAGTTTGCTGGTGACGTTCGTTTTATGGGCTGAATTTAAACTTACTGCCACTATCTTTAGAGATCGCAAAACTATTGTTCGCGTTTTCTTTCGTGAAAGAAAACGCGAAGAGACGCTTTGCACTCTCGAGCGAGTGAGGCAGACTCACAACTGCTTTCTTAGTGTAGTCTCTTTCACGAAAGAACCGTCAAAGAGTCATCCCGCACTCTCGTGCGGCCGAGGCCGAGACAGCCCCGCGTCTCCAAATCAATATAAAAAAACTTCCGCTATTTTATTATACCATTTTCCTCCCCGATGTGCAACGCCTATTTTCTCCGCCGCGGCGACCGCGCATATAAAAAGAGCTCCCCCGCGCGAAAATATTCCCGCAGAGGATGCTCCGTGTCGCTTTTTCGATTTTCAGTCGAGGTCGCCGTCAAGATCGAGCAGACGGATGTCGAGCTCTTCATCCTCGTCGAGCTCGTCTCCCTCGTCCTCGTCGTCCGATGCCTCAAGAAGCTTCGCCTTGATCTTCGCCTCAAGTTCCGCCATGAGCGCGGGGTCGCTCTCGATAAATGCTCTCGCGTTATCGCGTCCCTGTCCGAGGCGGTTTCCGTCATACGACAGCCACGCGCCGCTCTTTTCGATTATTCCCTTGGCGATGCCCACCTCGATTATCTCGCTCGTCTTCGAGATTCCGTGACCGTAAAGAATGTCAAACTCCGCTACCTTAAACGGCGGCGCGACCTTGTTCTTCACTACCTTGCACTTTACGCGGTT
Organism: uncultured Ruminococcus sp.; assembly: GCA_964461155.1. GTDB lineage: Bacteria > Bacillota > Clostridia > Oscillospirales > CAG-272 > RUG11130. Next base: position 1,650 of record CAYWTG010000022.1, on the reverse strand, counting down.
TCCGTAAGGCTCGGTGCCGTTTTTCAGTATCTCCGTCTTTCTGATGTCAAGACGAACCGACGCGTAGAACTTCAGCGCGCGACCGCCCGTCGTGGTCTCGGGGTTTCCGTATATGACGCCGACCTTCTCGCGAAGCTGGTTGATGAAGATGACGATGCAGTTGGTCTTCGATATCGTGCCGGAGAGCTTACGCAGTGCCTGCGACATGAGTCTCGCCTGCAAGCCGACGTGGGACGATCCCATGTCTCCCTCGATCTCCTGCTGCGGAACGAGCGCGGCTACAGAGTCGATGACGATGATGTCGACAGCTCCGCTGCGGACGAGTGCCTCGCAGATCTCGAGTGCCTGCTCGCCGCTGTCGGGCTGAGAAACGAGAAGCTCATCTATATTTACGCCGAGAGCCTTTGCGTACACGGGGTCGAGCGCGTGCTCCGCGTCGATGAACGCCGCCTCTCCTCCGAGCTTCTGCGCCTCTGCGACCGCGTGGAGCGCGACGGTGGTCTTACCGGAGGACTCGGGGCCGTATATCTCGACAATACGTCCGCGCGGCAGGCCGCCGACTCCGAGCGCGAGATCGAGCGTGAGCGAGCCCGTGGAGACCGTGGAGATGTTCATCTGCGGGTTTTCTCCCATTTTGATTATAGTACCCTTGCCGAAGCTTTTTTCTATCTGGCTTATCGCCGTATCGAGGGCTTTCTTCTTAGCCTCGGGTGAATCTGCGGGGGCAGCTGCGGTGGTTTTCTTTGACGTAGCTTTCATTTTCCGTGATCCTTTCAAAAAAACGAACATATTTTCGTACTGTGTATATTATATACCATACGCACGCGCCCGTCAAGTGGAAATTTCAAAATAATGCAAAAATCGCGGCCGCCCTGTCTGTCGTTGCAGACTTGCGGCCGCGGTGCGGCATTTTTTTAAATGTCGGTGTGTCCGAACTCGAGAATGTCGGCGATCCTGCGGCTGGCCATGCCGTCGCCGTAGGGGTTCGACGCGTGGCTCATCGCCTCGTATGCCGAGCGGTCTTCGAGCAAAAGCTTGAAATTGTCGTAAATGACGCTCTCGTCCGTGCCGACGAGCTTGAGAGTGCCCGCGGCGATGCCCTCGGGACGCTCCGTCGTGTCACGCATGACAAGAACGGGCTTTCCGAGCGACGGTGCCTCTTCTTGGATTCCGCCGCTGTCGGTGAGGATCATGTAGCTTGCGGAGAGGAAGTTGTGGAAGTCGAGCACGTCGAGCGGCTCGATGATGCGTATGCGGTCACATCCGCCGAGCTCCGCTTCCGCAGCGGCGCGGACGACGGGGTTCATGTGGATCGGGTAGATCGCCTTTACGTCGGGGTGCTCGTCGATGATGCGGCGTATCGCGCGGAACATATTGTGCATCGGTTCGCCGAGGTTCTCGCGGCGGTGCGCGGTGATCATGATAAGACGGGAATTTGCCGCCCACTCGAGCTCGGGATGAGTGTAGTCGGCGCGGACGGTCGTCTTGAGCGCGTCGATGGCGGTGTTGCCGGTGACGTAGATCTTCGCGGGGTCTTTTCCCTCGGAGATAAGGTTGTTTTTCGCCATCTCGGTCGGCGCGAAGTTGTACTCGGAGACGATGCCGACGGCCTGTCGGTTAAACTCCTCGGGGAACGGGGAATAGATATTG
>CAYWTG010000021.1:0-12471 GCA_964461155.1 uncultured Ruminococcus sp. | reverse complement strand
GCTCAAGATGTACCGCGTGCGCACCGTCGTCGAGGAGGTCACTGACCCGAAGAGCGAGATCTCCCTCGAAGAAGCGCAGAAGATCTCCCGCCGCTACAACCTCGGCTCGACCGTCGAAAACGAGGTCAAGACGAAGAGCTTCGGCAGAATCAGCGCGCAGACCGCAAAGCAGGTCATCATCCAGGGCATCCGCGAGGCGGAAAAGACGAACATCATCCGCGACTACGAGAAGAAGCGCGAGGAGGTCATCTCCGCAGTCGTCATCAAGCGTGACGAGAACGAGGGCGACGTCGTCGTCGATACCGGCACAAGCAACGCGCTCCTCCCCCGCGCCGAGCAGATCCCCGGCGAGGAGCTCTACGTCGGCGACCGCGTCAAGGTCTTCGTATGTGAGGTCGGAAAGGTCGAGGAAAAGGGACCGATGGTACTCCTCTCCCGCACCCACCCCGCCATGGTCAAGCGTATGTTTGAAAACGACATCCCCGAGGTTCGCGACGGGATCGTCCTCGTCAAGGCCATCGCCCGCGAGGCGGGAAGCCGCACGAAGATCGCAGTATTCTCCCGCGACGAGAACGTCGACGCCGTCGGCGCGTGCATCGGTAACCGCGGCATGAGAATCTCCGAGATCGTAAACGAGCTCCACGGCGAGAAGATCGACGTCGTTGAGTATTCCGAGTCCCCCGAGAAGTTCATCGCGGCGGCTCTCTCTCCCGCGACCGTTCGCGAGGTCGAGTTCGACGGAGAGAGAAGCGCGAAAGTCCTCGTGGACGGAGATCAGCTCTCGCTCGCCATCGGTAAGGAGGGACAGAACGTCCGCCTCGCCGCAAAGCTCACGGGATGCAAGATCGACATCAAGGGTGTGAAGAACTAAATGAAGAAAACAGAGCAAAAGGTGCGCCGTGTTCCCGAAAGACGGTGCCTCGGCTGCGGGGAGAGCTTCCCCAAGCGCGAGCTCATACGAATAGTGCGCTCCCCGGAGGGTGAGCTCTCGCTCGACTTCACCGGAAAAAAGTCGGGACGCGGGGCGTACATCTGCCCGAAAAGCGACTGCTTTAAAAAGGCGAGAAAATCGGGTCGCATCGCGAAGAATCTCGAGGTCACCGTCTCCGACGAGCTCTACGAAGCTCTCGAGCACGAGGTCGAGCTTTCCGAGCGCGAGCGTCTCGAAGCGGAGTCCGAATAATGGAAAGTGAAAAGCTGTTGTCTCTCGCGGGACTTTGCAGAAGAGCGGGAGGCATAATTCCGGGAGCTTCCGCAGCACTCGGCGCGACGGATCGCGCGTGTCTGCTCGTCCTCTCGTCGCACGCGTCGGACAGGACGAAAAAGCAAGTGCGCGACAAGGCGAAAAGCAGGGGCGTGCCGCTTCTCGAAACGGATGCGGACTGCGACAGGATCGGTCACGCACTCGGGCTCGTCTCACCGTGTGCGGTCTTCGCCGTGATGCGAAAAGGACCGTTTGCCGCACTTCTCGGCGCGGCGCAAAGTAACCAAACGAAAGAAAACGAAGCTTTATAATAAACTGAAAGGTACGGGTGAATTTATGGCAAAATCAGCGCCCATGTTTAGAATCAACCAAATCGCAAAGGACCTCGGCATCAAGACGAAAGATGTCTGCGCCATTGCCGCAGAGGCCGGCATAGAGGGCAAGACTACCTCCGGTGCTCTCGAGGGAGAGGAGTTCGACAGATTCTTTGAGAAGCTGACAGGCGAAAATCAGATCAAGGATATGGACGGCTACCTCAAGGGCAAGACCGTCATAAAGACGCCCGCGGCGCAGGCCGCAGAGAAGACAGCGGCCGACGAAAAGGCGGCGGCTGAAAAGGCCGCAGCAGAGAAAGCGGCGGCAGAGAAAGCAGCGGCAGAAAAGGCGGCGGCAGAGAAAGCCGCAACAGAGAAGGCTGCAGCTGAAAAGGCGGCAGAGAAAGCGGCGGCAGAAAAGGCTGCAGCAGAGAAAGTAGCAGCCGAGAAAGCCGCAGCGGAAAAAGCGGCACGCGAGGCAGCGGAAAAAGAGAAAGCCGCTCGTGCAAACGATGCACGTGCAAATGATGCACGCGCAAACGACGCTCGTCGCAGAGACGATTCTCGCCCGAGCGACCGCACGAACCGCCCCGCAGGCGACAGAAACGCAAACGGCAACCGCCCGTACGGTGACCGCAACGGCACAGGTGATCGCGCGAACGCGTCAAGCCGTCCTTACGGCGAGCGCAACGGCTCCGGCGACCGCGCAAACGGCGGCAACCGTCCTTACGGCGACCGCAACACCGGCGACCGCAACGGCTCCGGCGACCGCGCAAACGGCGGCAACCGTCCTTACGGCGACCGCAACACCGGCGACCGCAACGGCTCGGGTGACCGCTCATACGGCGACAGAAATGCAAACGGCAACCGTCCCTACGGTGACCGCAACGGCTCCGGCGACCGCCGCTCTTCGGACCGTCAGGGCAAGAAGAACGACAAGGGCTACGGCCTCGACCGCGCTCCCATCCAGCCTCAGCCGAAGCCGCAGATCGAGACGGGCGTCGAAAAGAAGAAGACCGGTAATGTCCGCGTCGTAGACACGCGCAGCACCTCCGTTGACTTCTCGAAGTACGATGAAAAGCTCGACAACTTCGTAGCCGACACGCATGAGCATCAGTCCAACAAGCAGAAGCTGAAGAAGCAGAACACCCGCGACCGCTTCGGCAAGAAAAGCGACAAAGAGCATCAGGCGATGGAGAAGCTGAAGAGAGCAAATCTCGAAAAGGCGAAGAAGCTTCCGCTTCGCATCACGATCCCCGACGAGATCTCCGTCGGTGAGCTCGCATCCCGCCTCAAGGTGACCGCCTCCGAGGTCATCAAGCGACTCATGATGATGGGCGTCATCGCCACGGTAAATCAGATAATCGACTTCGACACCGCGTTCCTCGTAGCGGATGAGCTCAAGGCAGAGGTAACGCGTGAGGTTCAGGTAACAATAGAGGAGAAGCTCTTCGGAGCCGCAGACGAGACGGACGCCGAGGAGGATCTCGTACCCCGCGCACCCGTCGTGTGCGTCATGGGACACGTCGACCACGGTAAGACATCGCTTCTCGACGCGATCAGAAACGCGCGTGTCACAGCGGGCGAGGCCGGCGGAATCACGCAGCACATCGGTGCGTACAGAGTTGACCTCGACGGACGCGAGATCACGTTCCTCGACACGCCCGGACACGAGGCGTTCACCGCAATGCGTGCGCGAGGCGCGGCATCCACGGATATCGCGATCCTTGTCGTCGCGGCGGATGACGGAATCATGCCGCAGACCATCGAGGCGATAAACCACGCGAAGTCCGCGGGAATCGACATCGTCGTCGCCATCAACAAGATGGATAAGCCGACGGCAAATCCCGAGCTTGTCAAGAGCGAGCTTACGAAATACGAGCTTGTCCCCGAGGAGTGGGGCGGTGACGTTATGTGCGTACCCGTATCGGCCGTTACCCGTCAGGGCATCGACGAGCTTCTCGAGAGCGTGCTTCTCGTAGCGGAGATGAAAGAGCTCCGCGCAAATCCCGCACGCCGTGCAAAGGGACTTATTATCGAGGCGCGTCTCGATCGCGGCCGCGGCCCCGTTGCGACGGTTCTCGTTCAGAACGGAACACTCAGAAGCGGAGACATCGTCATCGCGGGCACGTCCGTAGGACACGTCAGAGCGATGGTGAACGATCGCGGAGAGCAGGTCGCAGAGGCAGGCCCGTCCGTTCCTGTTGAGATCACGGGTCTTTCCGAGGTTCCGCTCGCAGGCGACGAGTTCAACGCGGTCGAGGACGAGAGAATGGCGCGTGAGCTTGCGGATCAGCGTCGTGAAAAGGCGAAAGAGGAAGTCTTCAAGGCGAACGCGAAGGTCAACCTTGACGATCTGTTCTCGCAGATCGCTGAGGGCACAAAGGAGCTTTCGATCATCGTCAAGGCGGACGTCGGAGGCTCGGCGGAGGCCGTCAAGGCGTCGCTTGAGAAGCTGACGAACGAGGAAGTCAAGGTCAGAGTCATCCACAGCGCGGTCGGCGGAATCACCGAAAGCGACGTAATGCTCGCGACGGCGTCGAACGCGATCATCGTCGGATTCAACGTGCGTCCCGACAGAGGCGCGCTCGACTCTGCTGAGAGACAGGGCGTCGACATCCGCACGTACCGCGTAATATACGAGTGCATCGAGGAGATCACGGCGGCGATGAAGGGAATGCTCGCGCCGACGTTCAAGGAAGTTCTCCTCGGACACAGCGAGGTCAGACAGACCATCCGCGTACCCGGAGTCGGAATCATCGCCGGCTCGTACGTACAGGACGGAAAGATACAGCGTAACGCGCAGATCCGCGTAGTCCGCGACGGTATTGTGATATTTGAGGATAAGATATCCTCGCTCCGCCGCTTCAAGGACGACGTCCGTGAGGTAGCCGCAGGCTACGAGTGCGGAATCGGACTCGAGAAGTGCACCGACATCCAGGTAGGAGACACGCTCGAGGCGTTCATAATGGAAGAAGTAGCGCGATAAAGCGCAGAAAAAGAGTCCGAGAGGGCTCTTTTTCGATTATGGGGGGGAACGATAGGGCTCCGCCCCTGCGCCCGGCATGGGGAGAACGGCGGGGCGTTGCCCCTGCACCCCACCGCCTTTTTGAAAAAAGGCGGGCGAAAAACTTTATAAAAAATGGGATTTGACGCGGGCTTGTTATAAAGGCGAAGATTTCCGCGAAGCGTTAGTTTAACGCAACAGACGTGCATCCACCGTTCCAAGCCTCCCTCCCCGAGGGAGGTGGCTTGCGAAGCAAGACGGAAGGAGGAGAAACGAACGACCTCGCGGAACTTAACCACCACCGCTCAACCTCATCGGTAGGGAAGAGGCACGGCTATCCCGCTCAAACGATTTTGCAAAGCTCCACCGGCTACCGCTCAAATAACAATGTGCAGTACTCGCCGCACGTATCGCGTACTCCCTCAGTCACGGCTGCGCCGCGACAGCTCCCTCCCGGAGGGAGCCTTTTATTTGTGAGGCGAAACTCGTCGGGATGGAAACTAACGATACAGCAAAACTCACGTCTAACCAACCAATACATCACCCCACAGCTTGTCGCCCGTAAGCAAGCGATACCGCAAAACTCCACGCGCAAACCCGCGAAACGCCACCCCACAGCTTGTCGCCCGTAAGCGAACGACGCCGCAAAACTCCACGCGGTCGGCCGATACCGCCACCACTGCACACCTACGCGGCGTAACGTAGTGCGAGTCACTGCATGAACATATCGTACCGCAACACGCGGCTCGAGAGTTCGCGCAGTCATAGGCGTGACCGCTTTGCCCGTCCCACGAACCGCAGGTAGCAGTACGATATGTTCGTGTTGCAGCTCGCACGTAGTTCACGCCGCGTAGGTGTGCAGTGGTAGCGGTAGTAGCCGACCGCGTTTTGGCAGGGGCGTTTGCTTACGGGCGACAAACTAAGGGTTGAGGTTTGCAGGTTTGCCGGTTTGCACGTGGCGTTTTGCTTGTGCGTTCGCTCGTCTGGCGACAAACTAAAGGTGGCGTTTCGCGGGTTTGCGCCTGGGGAGCGCGTCGCTTGCTTGCGGGCGACAGATTTTGACGGCGTTTCGCTCGCGTGGCGCGTTGGGCTTTGCTTGGGCGGTCGTTTGTGACGGGTTTTGCCGAAATATCTCTTGCAGTATAGCGCAAAAAGTGGTATACTGTTATACAGTATAATGCTGTAGTATGCTTTGAGCGCAGCTCGGCTTCGACTTTTTCCGTAGCTTTGTTATTTAAGGACGGTTTATTTATATATGGATAATATCTACGCTTCGCTTCGCGCGTGGGCCGAGGTCGACCTTGACGCGATTTGCGAAAATCATATGACTATGCGCCGCGCGCTTCCGAGCGGGGTGAAATGCGCCGCCGTTATCAAGGCCGATGCCTACGGCCACGGCGCACGACGTGTCGCACGACTCCTCGAGCGCGAGGTCGATTATTTTGCCGTCGCCATGACCGACGAGGCCGAGGAGCTTCGCCTCGACGGCATCCGCCGACCGATCCTCGTGCTTGCGCACACTCCGCGCGGAGACCTGCCGCGACTTGCGGGCTACAACATCGACGCGTCCGTCTCGACGCTCGGAGAGGCTGAGGAGATCTCCGCCTATGCCGCTTCTTGCGGAAAGACCGTCGGTGTGCACATCGCGCTCGACACAGGCATGACCCGCATCGGGTTTCCGTGCACGCGTGAGGCCGTCGCCGACATCTGCCGCGTTGCGACACTCCCGGGTATCGAGCTTCGCGGAGTATTTTCACACTTTGCCGACGCGGACGGAGCCGACCCCGAATACACGCTCCTGCAGGCCTCCCGATTCAAGGAGATGACCGAGGAGCTCGCCGCGGCGGGAGTGAATATCCCGATACGCCACCTGTGCAACAGTGCGGGCGCGACTCGCGACGACGTTGAAAAGTTCGACATGGTTCGCGAGGGCATCACCTTATACGGCATCGCGCCGTCGGCTGAGGTCGATCTTTCGCACTTCGGCACGCTTCGCGCCGCCATGAGCCTGCGCACGCACATCTCGAACCTCAGACGCGTCCCCGCAGGCACTCCGATAAGCTACGGTTGCACCTACGTCACCGAGCGTGAGAGCGTCATCGCCACGATCCAGGCGGGATATGCGGACGGCGTGCCGCGTGCGCTGTCGAACCGAGGCGAAGTGCTTATAAAAGGCCGCCGCGCGCCCATCGTCGGACGGATCTGCATGGATCAGATGATGGCGGACGTGACGGACATCGACGGAGTTTGCGTCGGAGACACCGTGACGATCTTCGGTCGCGACGGCGCAGAGGCGATCACGGCAGAGGAAACGGCATCCCGCGCGGGAACGATAGCATACGAGCTCGTCTGCGGAATTTCAAAGCGCGTGCCCCGCGTCTACACCGAGGGCGGCGAGGTCACGGGCGTTTCGAGAATGCTCAGAGACTGACAACGAAAGGATATATATTATGGAAATCAAAGTTAAGATGCTCGACGGCGAGCTGTGGTACGGCCCGTCGACAAAGCAGGGCGCGCTTCTCCCTCACGACGCGTCGAGCGACTACTCGACCGACATTGAGACAGGCTGCTCCTGCAATCAGGATAACCCGCTGCTCATCTCAAACGCGGGACGCTACATCTTCGCTCCGCGCGGTTTCACTCTCAGAATAAAGGACGGCGAGATCTGCGCCGCTTCGCGCTTCGGCGAGGTCTTCTTCCACGAGGGCTTCGGCACGCTTCGCGCGGCATTCGCGGATGCGTCGGAGAGATATTTCCCGCCGTGTGGCGAGATCCCCCCGGAGGAGTTCTTCTCCGTCCCGCAGTATAACACATGGTGCGAGCTCATCTACGACCAGAGCCAGGAGGCCGTGCTCCGCTACGCGCACGGTATCATCGACAACGGTATGCCCGCCGGCGTCATCATGGTCGACGACGGATGGAACGACTATTACGGAAGCTTCCGCTTCTCCGTCGAGAAGTTCCCCGACCCCGCCGCGATGTGCCGTGAGCTCCACGAGCTCGGATTTAAGATCATGATGTGGATCTGCCCGTTTATCTCTCCCGACTCTGTTGAGTTCCGCGAGCTGAGAGACAAGAATATGCTCGTTCGCACGCCCAAGATGACAGGAGGCCTCTCGGACGGCGAGTGTGCCGCTGTTCGCGAGTGGTGGAACGGCTGGTCGGGTGTGCTCGACATGACGAACCCCGATACCGTCGCGTGGCTCGACGAGAGGCTTCACCGCCTCATGGACGAGTACGGCGTCGACGGCTTCAAGCTCGACGCGGGCGATGCCGTTTACTATTTTGAAGACGATATAACATACTCACCCGTAACACCCGCAGAGCACTCCGCTCTCTGGTGCCGCTTCGGCGAGAGATTTAAGTATAACGAGTACCGCGCCGCGTTCGGTTGCGCGGGACGCCCGCTCGTCATGCGTCTGCACGACAAGGCGCACGACTGGGAGACGGGAGTCGCGGCTCTCGTGCCCGACACGCTCGCTCAGAGCGTCATGGGCTACGCCTACACCTGCCCCGACATGATCGGCGGCGGCTCGTTCGTCGACTTCCTCCCCGGCTCCGCGACGCTCGATGAGGAGCTCATCGTCAGATACTGCGAGGTAGCGGCTCTCATGCCGATGATGCAGTTCTCCGTCGCACCGTGGCGCGTGCTCTCCGAGGAAAACTACAAGATCATCCTCGATATGTACCGCCTGCACGTCAGTTTTGCCGACCGCTTCGTCTCACTTGCTCACGAGGCGTCGAAGACAGGCGAGCCGATCGTCCGCTCGCTCGAGTACGTATTCCCGAACGAGGGCTTCGGCCGCGTAAAGGACGCGTTCATGATCGGTGACGACACTCTCGTCGCTCCCGTTTACAAAAAGGGTGAGAACACGAGAACACTTCGCCTCCCGCACGGCACTTGGCGCGACGAGAGAGGGGAAGTGTACGAGGGAGGTGTCGAGATCACCGTCGACGCACCTCTTGACAGACTGCCCTATTTCACGAAGATATGAATAAGTCTTCCATAGCCGTCATCGGAGGCGGCGCGGCGGGACTCACGGCGGCCGTGTACGCCGCGTGGGCGGGCGCAGAGGTCAGCGTCTATGAGCGAAACGACAAGTTCGCCAGAAAGCTCGGCATCACGGGCAAGGGACGCTGTAACGTCACAAACGACTGCACCCCGCAGGAGCTTCTCGCCTCAGTCACGAAAAATCCGAAATTCTTATACAGCGCGGCATACAGGCACACCACCTCGGACGTCATGGCGTTCTTCGAGTCGCTCGGCGTGCCGCTCAAGGTCGAGCGCGGGGGCAGAGTCTTCCCCGTGTCCGACCGCGCCGCAGATATAGTCAACGCGCTTCGCCACGCGGCCGCAGACGCGGGAGTCGAGCTTCTCCGCTCGCGCAGAGTCACCTCGGTCGAGAGGGCGTCGGACGGCTCTTTTGAAGTCACCGCAAACGGCGAGACGCGCCGTCATCCCGCCGTCATCGTGTGCACGGGCGGTCTTTCATACCCCGTGACAGGCTCGACCGGCGACGGCTACGCGATAGCCGAGCACTTCGGGCTCTCGCTCGTGCCGAGAGTTCCGTCGCTTGTTCCCGTAGAGTGCCGTGAGGAGACCTCGTCTCTCTCGGGACTGACGCTCAAAAACGTCCGCCTCAGCGCGTATCGCGGAGAAAAGCTCCTCTACAGCGACATCGGCGAGATGCTCTTTACGCATTTCGGCGTGTCGGGCCCGCTCGTTCTGTCCGCGTCGTGCCATATGCGTTGCCCGATAAACGAAACGCACCTCGAGATAGACTTAAAGCCCGGCATCCCGACGGACGAGCTCGACGCGCGCATCAGACGCGTGGCCGACGAGGGCGCGACGAAAGATTTCGTAAACGCCACTGCAAAGCTTCTGCCGTCAAAGCTCGTCACCCGAGTCGCCGAGGCGGCGGGCGTCCCGCTCCGTATCAAAGCGTGCGAGCTGACGCGTGAGATGAGACTGTCGTATGTAAATACGCTGAAGCATTTCAGACTGACACCCACGGCGTTCAGGCCGATCGCGGAGGCGATAGTCACCTCGGGCGGCGTCGACACCGCAGAGCTCGACCCGCGCACCATGGAGTCAAAGCGCGTGAGCGGACTTTATTTCGCGGGAGAAGTCATCGACATCGACGCGTATACAGGCGGATATAACCTGCAGCTCGCGTTTTCGACCGCACGCCTTGCCGCCGAGGCCGCCGCAGAGCGCGTTCTCGGATATGAATAAAAAATCCCGCGAGCGGCGAGATTCGCGAGAAAATATAAAACGGAGGAAAAACTATGGATATAAAGAAGATACGCATCGCGCTCGACGGCCCGAGCGGAGCGGGAAAATCAACGATAGCCAAGCGCGTAGCCGAAAAGCTCGGCCTCGTTTACGTCGATACGGGCGCACTTTACCGCACGGTCGGACTTTATTCGATCGAAAACGGCATCGCCTCGGACGACAGCGACGCGATCGTCGCGAGCCTCGAGAAGATAAAGATCGAGCTCACCTACGAAAACGGCGCGCAGAAAGTCTATCTCAACGGCTCTGACGTCGGAAATAAGATCCGCACCCCGCAGGCATCCCTGTACGCGGCGGCAGTGTCGAAGCTCCCGCCCGTCCGTGCGTTCTTGCTCGACCTGCAGAGAAACCTCGCCGAAAAAGGCGGCGTTATCATGGACGGACGCGACATCGGTACGGTGATCATGCCCGACGCGGAGCTCAAGGTCTTCATGACCGCGACCCCCGAGGCGCGCGCAAAGAGACGCTGTCTCGAGCTCGAGGAAAAGGGAATGCCGCAAGCTTACGAGGACGTGCTCGCCGATATTATCGCACGCGATAAGTCCGACAGCGAGAGGGAAACCTCCCCCTGCCGCCCTGCAGACGATGCCGAGTACTTTGTAAACGACGAATACGGCATCGAGGAGTCTGCGGACTATATCATAAATCTCGCGCAAAGCCGCGCAAACGCGTGAACGCACCGACAGCACGGTAAATTCAATATAAGATAAAGGAAAATGAAGAAATGAAAGAGTTTTATTTGCAGCCGAAGCTCATCTCGACGATGAAGGACTACAGTAAAAAACAGTTTGTCTCCGACATCATTGCGGGCATCATCGTCGCGATAATAGCCCTGCCGCTCTCGATCGCACTTGCACTCGCGTCCGGCGTCGAGCCCGCTTGCGGAGTCTATACCGCAATCGCTGCGGGATTTGTAGTCTCGCTCCTCGGCGGAAGCCGCGTCCAGATCGCAGGCCCCACAGCCGCGTTCGCCACGATAGTCGCCGGCGTCGTCGCCGCACAGGGAATGGACGGCCTGTTCCTCGCAACGGTCATGGCCGGTATTATACTCATCCTCATGGGTGTGCTGAAGCTCGGCTCGCTGATCAAGTTCATGCCGCACACGATCACCGTCGGCTTCACCGGAGGTATCGCCGTCACGATCCTCCTCGGACAGCTTAAAGACTTCCTCGGCCTTACATACGCTTCGGGCGTCAGACCCGTCGAAACTCTCGAGAAAATGGAAGCGAATATCGACGCGATATCCACTTTCAGCCCCTGGGCTCTCGTCATCGGCGTCATCAGCCTCGCTATCTTCATTATCTATCCGAGGTTTGAAAAACGCGTTCCCCCGTCGCTCATCGCCGTCGTCGTCAGTGCGCTGCTCGTGAATCTCATCCCCGCGCTCGACGCGAGCGTCTATACCATAGGCGACCTCTACACGATCCCCTCGGGACTCCCGAAGGTCGACTTCGGCGCGATGGATCTCAGCATGAATAAAGTCATCGCCGTCCTCCCGAACGCGTTCACCATAGCGATCCTCGCGGCCATAGAGTCGCTCCTCTCGTGCGTCGTCGCCGACGGAATGATAAACTCGAAGCATAACTCCAACGCGGAGCTCGTCGCGCAGGGCTTTGGAAATATCGCCTCGGTCTTCTTCGGCGGAATCCCCGCCACGGGAGCCATCGCCAGAACCTCCGCGAATATCAAAAACGGCGGAAGAACCCCTGTAGCGGGAATGGTGCACGCCGCAGTGCTCCTGCTCGTGCTTCTCTTCCTCATGCCCTACGCCGCTCTCATTCCCATGCCCACGATCGCCGCGATACTGTTCATGGTAGCGTACAATATGAGCGGATGGAGAAACTTCGCAGAGATAATCAAGAAAAAGAACATTCCCGACATAGCGGTTCTCGCGCTCACATTCGTGCTCACGGTGGTCTTCGACCTCGTGGTCGCGATAGCAGCGGGAGTAGTGCTCCAGCTCGCAGTATACGCGGTAAAGCGCGTCTGCGGCAAGACCGGTAAATAAGAAAAAGCTCGCCGCACAAGCGGCGAGCTTTTTCGGTTGCAGCGCGAACGTAATAATCAAGGGGATAGTCAAGTTTTCGCGAGCATTCCCACACCGAAACGCCGCCCTAAGCCTGTCGCCCGCGAGCGAACGCCACGTCAAAACTCCACGCGGTCAGCCGATACCGCTACCACCGCACCTTACGCGGCGTGAACTCCGTGCGAGTCGCAACACGAACCGCGTGTTGCGGTACGATATGTTCGCACTGCCCCTCGCACGACGTTACGCCGCGTAAGGGGTGCGATGGTGGTAGTGGTTGACCGCGTGGAGTCTTGCCGCGTCGCTTGCTTACGGTCGACAAATTGGGGGTGGTGTGTTACAGGTTATGCGTAAGCTTTGCTATGCCGTCCGTTTCTATGTAGAAGTTGCGTCTCGCATATTCGGTGTGGGTGTGGCTTGCTCCTTGCGCGACAAAACGAGCGATATCGCGAAATTCCGCCGGGAATACCTCAGTGCGGTGCACGCCGCCTGTGTCGCGTGACTGAGCGGGGCTGTCATTTTGCTCGCCGAAAAAACAAAAAAGCCTTGATTTTCATCAAGGCTTTTTTCGCGCCACGCAGGATTCGAACCTGCGACCTACCGGTTCGTAGCCGGGCACTCTAT
>CAYWTG010000020.1:0-12476 GCA_964461155.1 uncultured Ruminococcus sp. | reverse complement strand
GGTCATAGGTGTACCAAGACCAGTATCCGGGAACTTCACCTGTATTGTACATACAGTAGAGAAGTCCTGCTTCTTCATCGATTACGGGCTGAGAATAGCCGTAGCCGTGGAGACCCGCCTGCTTGAAGTCGGGCTTGTATACTTCCTCATCGGCATTGATGAGAGTATCTGTCTCGGTGTCGATCTCGAAGACTCTGAGCCATGCGCCCTCTTTCTTGAAGCCCCAGTTTGCGGTATCCCAAGACTCATAGTACTTAGCCTTATCCTCTGCGATGATCGTGAGGATAATATTGCCGTCCTTAGTCTGGTTTACGTTAGCTGTGCAGCTTCCGAGTGCGTGAGGATACCAGATGTTGTTGAGGATGACTTTGCATCCGTTGGAAGTGATCTTAACAACGGAGATGTCGTCCCATGTGAATGTGTCGGTGTACTGCCAAGAGTTGGTGTTTGTGTCGTAATTACCGTAGTTGTACTCAACGTCACCGTTCTTCTCATCGGAGATGAACGCTACGTATGTACCGTTTGTGGTTCTTACTACTCTGGACTCGTGCCAGCCGTGAACACCTGTGCCGGTAGCGTAAACTCCGCCGCCGGTTCCGAGGCTGTCGTCAACGGTGATAGCCTGCGAGATTTTGAGACCCGTTGCGGGGTCGTCATAGATCGTGCCGATGTTTGCGGGGCTCGGATCGTCCTCTGCAAGAGTACCGACATTTGCGAAGTCAATCTTATATGTGCGCTGTGTCGAGATAGCGGGCTTTGCACCTGTTACGGTGAATGTAGCCTTAAACTCAACGGAAGACTTGGAGTCGCACGCAGCCTTGATCGCGTCGAAGTTGTCGAGCACGATATCGTCGTGAGATGTTCTTACCTTAGTCTTAAGCCAGTGCTTGAAGAAAGCCTCGTCGCCGAAGACATCGTTGAACTTGAAGGTGTAGCCCTCATCGGGAAGAGCGTTGTTTACGTCCTCTGCCATGTCCTTGTTGAGGACGATGCTGTCAAGAGTAGCGTACTCGGTGATAACCTTGTCGCTTTCGATATCCTTAACCGCAAACTTGATGGGAGTATCGGAGTAAACAGCGGATGTGCCGTGGTCGGCATTGATGTAGTCCTTGCCGGGGAAGCTTGCGAAAAGCTTAGCCTCGTCGTCAAATACGAGAGTGTACTTCGCGCTGTCAAGGCCTGCGCCCTCGATAAATGCCGCAGCGAGGATCTCGCGCGTAACGTCGAGGCCGAGAGCGTTGAGGTTACCGAAGGTAAACATAACCTTGCCGTCGCTGTTTGTCTCGAGGTACTTCGCGGGATCTGCGATGAACGCCTCGGGTGTTACGTTCATCTCAGGGAAGCGAGCGAAAATAGTAGCGAGCTCGGCGCGGTTCGCGCTCTTCTTGGGGTTGAAGTTTCCGTTATCGTCGCCGCGAACGAGACCTGTCTCTCTGAGCTGATCGATAAAGTCGCGAGACCACTTTGGGAAGCTTGCCTGGTCGCCGAAGCTCTCAACATAAGAATCTCCGGAAACCTCGATGTTCATGTAATCGATAAAGAGAGTGATGAACTTTGCAAGCTCCTGACGTGAAACGGGAGCATCGGGCTTGAACGTGTTATCGGGATAACCCGTAGCAAGGCCCTCTTTTACAGCCCACGCAACATAGTCGGAATACCAACCGCTCTTCTTCGTGTCTTTGAATGTGAGTGTGTTACCGATATTCGTCTCGGTAGCACCGGAAATGCGGTAGAACGCGGTAACGATCTGCGCACGAGTCATGACATCAAGGGGAGCGAACTTTGTTTCTGTCATTCCCTCCATGATGCCGCGATCATACACAGTCTTTACAGCCGTGTAGTACCAGCTCTTCAATTTGACATCCTTAAACGGAAGACCCGTTTCTTCGGACGCCGATGCTGTCAGTGCCATGATGCCGAAAAGCATACATACGCAAAGAAGCATACTGAGTAAGCGTTTTGTCATTTTTTCCTCCAAAAAAATAAACTTCGTACAAGGTCATAGACCTTATTACCTATATTATATCGGATTCTCTCGGAAATTTCAAGTGTTTTTGTGCAATTGATTGCGTAAAGTGGCAAAAAATATATTCATGAATACAAATTGCAATTCATAAGTTAACGTAAATTGCGAAAAATTATTGCGAGCGACCGACAAAAACAAAAAAAACGGAGCGTGTGCACTTCGCGCACGGGAAACGGAGGAAAAAATGAAATCCGAAAAGACTGCGCGTTCAAGGATCATTTCCCTACTTCTGACGCTGTCACTTCTCTTCTCGCTCAATGTATCGGCAGATCCGATATCGGAGCACGACATATCGTCGAATGTCGAAAACATGGCAACCGTCGACAGCGTCTATGTCGGCGGAATGCCGCTCGGGATAAAGCTTTACACGGGAGGTCTGCTCGTCGTCGGGCTGTCGCCGGTGAAATGTGCAGACGGCGACGTAAGCCCCGCCGAAGACGCGGGAATAAAGATCGGGGACGTGATAACTGAGCTTAACGGTGAGAGCATCTCAAGTGCCTCGGAATTTGCCGCCGTGCTCGAGAGCTCGGTCGGAGACGTAAACGTTAAATACACTCGAGACGGCAAAGAGAGCACGGCAACTCTGACTCCGGCGGCATCTGAGAAAGACGGACGCTTGAAGTCGGGAATGTGGCTTCGCGACAGCACCGCCGGGATCGGCACCGTTACTTTTATCATGCCAGAAACGCACGAATTTGCCGCCCTCGGCCACGGCGTCGGCGAACCCGAAAGCGGCAAACTCATATCCATGAAGCGCGGTGTCGCCGCGGAAGCTCGAATATGCGGCATTCAAAAAGGTGCTGTCGGAACTCCCGGTGAGCTTCGCGGATACTTCACAGGGCGCGATATCGGCACGATCTGCAAAAACACCTCGCACGGCGTCTTCGGCACTTTTGACTGTGAGATAAAAAACGAGCTGTGCCCCGCCGTGACAAAGCTCGGCACGCGCGACGAGCTGAAGCTCGGCGAAGCTGTCATCTTCTGCACTCTCGACGGCGACGAAATATCATCGCATAAGATAAAGATCACTCGTCTGAACGGTGACGGACCGAATTTCGAAATAGAAGTTTGCGACGATGAACTTCTATCTCTCACGGGCGGCATAGTCCAGGGGATGAGCGGCAGTCCGATCTTGCAAGACGGGCGGCTTGTCGGGGCTGTCACTCATGTTCTCATAAACAATCCGCGCCGAGGGTACGGTATTTATATTGAAGACATGATCCGCGCTGCGGGATAATTTTCGCTTTACTTTATTCTTCGACAGCCGCATAGCCGTCGACAAAGCTCGCGCGTGAGAGATTTACGGCATTTGTGATAACGAACTCATCTGTCATTCCGCCTTGCTCGTACTCTGCCATGATAAGCTCACCGACTTTCGGAGACACGCGCTTGACATAACGGGATATGCGTATGTCATCGAGCATTATCGTATATGTCACGCCGTCGTTTTCGTCGCGGCACAGTGACGAGTCATCGATCATGATGTAGTCGTCGGCGACCTCCGTCACGTATCCGAGTGCCGACGGAAGATACGGCTCGTATTTTGCGCTCTCACTGTTTTCACGTGCGTATTTTATGATTTTTTCCGCCGTCTCGCCGATACGGTATGTCGCCTCACAGTCGAGAATATTTGTGGAAAGATATCCGTTGGCATAGACCGTCAAGGTGCGCTTGTACACGCCGAGCTGTTCGGAGCTTACCGAAAACGACACACTCTCGACATCACCCGCCGTTTCGGCTCGCTTGACGTTTTCACTGTCGCCGCAGGCGCAGAGTAGCTTCCGAATTTCGTCATCCGAGTCGAGAGCTCGCGGTGAGAGCGAATCTCCGTTATTTGAAAAACGCTCGAGATGCAGTGTTTCGCGCATTCCGAAAGCCTCGTAAAGCTCGCCGAACGTGCTCGGCATATCGACATCGTCACGAAGATAGACGCAGTAAACGTCATCGACTTTTGCCGCGACGATATAGTCGCTCGAAACGCCGCAAACGGAGTACACATCAAGCTTCGCTGTGTACGTTTCGGTGTCGAAAATCCCCGTTCCCGTGCCCTCTCCGACGCCGAGCTTTTCCGATATATATTCCTTTCCGATCTCGCGCGAGCGAGTACGGAAAGAATTTCCGTCAAAGCTCAGCAAGCTATACTTTTCGCACTCGGTCAGCTCGTCTTTGCCGAACACGTATCCCATCTCGCCGCGAAGCACCGTGAAATCGCCGTATCTGTCGTCGCTCAAGGTGTGCGGCACGTCAACCTCATCTGAAACTGTCTCATCGCGCGGTGATATGGGATCCGTGCGACCGAGCACACCGAATATTACCATGGCGACCGTGACGCATAGTACAACCGCGACGACGGGCGGCAAAAGTGAGCGTCTGCGCACAGGATGTACCAATGCCTCCGAGACGAGTCGCTCATCTATCTCGCCTATTGCATTTACGATTTTTTCCGCTTTCATTATATTTCCCTCCTATACGTTAACTCCCGACGCCGACAAATACTCACGCAAAGCTTTGCGGCACCTGAAAAGAATGCTCTTTACGCGGCTTTCGGAAAGCGAATACATCTGCGCGATACCTGCAACGGAATCGAAAAAATAGTATCTTCTGATAAACACGCACCGCGGCAGTCGCTTTTGAGCTCGCAGAAAATCCTCGATAAGGCGCGCCGTCTCCTTTTCGTCGAGACTTTCGTCAACCGACGCTCCGTCACCGACAAGATCGGCAAGCTCGTCAAGTGACTCGGCAACGGTGTACGAACGCTTTTGTCTGTTTTGATATTCGACGCGTTTGAGTGCCTGTCTGCGCGTCACGCCGACGGCGAATGCCGCAAGGCTCGTCGGGCGCGTCGGAGGAATCGAGTTCCATATCGCGAGATATGTATCATTAAGACATTCCTCAGTGTCCTCGTCCGACGAAAGAATATTTTTCGAGATATGTCGACACAGCGCACCGTATTTCAGCTCGGTCTCGGCTATCGCGCGCTCGTCTCTCGAAAAGTACATATCCATTATTGCACAGTCTTCCATAATGTCCGCCTCCTTTTTTTGTTCTCTCACCTTATAAGTACGTTTTTTTCGACGCAGGTTTCGTTTTTCGGCAATTTTTTATTATTTTATCACACGCACGGAAGCTTTCCCACGTCAAAGCAAGAAAAAACGCCGCGACAGTGCGCGACGCGACGTTTTTTCACTCAGTTTATGCTCTTTTCGATGATCTTGAGATTCGCCGGGACAATGCCCGATGCTTCGTACACGATCTCGCTAATTTGAGCCGCCTGACCGGGTGTAAGTGCATCCGAGCTCACAACCACGCTCGCGAGATCCCCGCTGACCATGGCAACACATCTCTCAAAGCCTCTGGATGCGACCATAGCCTCGATCTTCCCCTCTCTCTCGATATCGAGCGCGATGCGGTTTATGTCCGCTGCGGCATCTGCTCTCGCTTCGGGGAGTGCGTCGGCGTTTTCGCTGACATCGAGCAACACCTCCATCGCTTCGTCACGAGCCTGCTTTCGTCCGAGCGTGATCGTTGCGAAATAATCTTCGTTTTCTGACACATCTTCAAGCACGGGTGCGCCCTCGTCCGTGTTGCTCGGGATTTTCGTAAGGTCAAGTGCCATCTCGCGCTTTTCCGCCTCGCTTTCTCCTTTCGACAAAAAGAAATTCAGCGTCACGGCGCAACCTATGACGAGTACTGCGCAAGCCAGTGCAAGTGCGCGTCGCGTGATGTGCCCTCTCAGCTTTTTCAGTGTCTCCCACAGCTTTTCGGCGTATTTTTTTACCATGACAACCTCCGCTTTATCTTTATTTTGTTACTTTGATACTATGCGCCCGGCGCGCCGAGTATTCCGAGAGTTTATGAGCTCACGCTGATTTTGCTCGTCGGTATGCCGAGTGAAGCCGACAAAAGCGAGATAAGCTTCGTTTTTACGCGCGGGATATCCCCGCCGTCGCAGACCACGGCGACTCCGCGTATTTGAGGATATATCTCTTTTACGCTTACGGGAGATGTACCGTCGCCTTTGTCGATTATCAGATAATCGGAGGTGTACGACGACAGCGTACTGTCGTAGCTTTCGCTTCGGTTCTCGGCATAGACCGTCTCGCTTCCGCATTCGAGCGTCACGAAAACGCGTACCTCTCCGACTCCGCTCATGTGAGAGCACAGCTCGCACAGACGGCTCTCTAACTTTTCGGTGTATGTACTGACTTCAACAAGCGTGCGTGAAGTGTCTTCGTTTTTCTTTGTTCCGTCGTTCGGCACAAGCAGAAACAGCACACCGACTGTGAGTAATGCCGCGACAAGTGCCAAATGCTTTTTAGATTTGATCTGCTCGGATAATTTCATTTTTTCGCCTCCCGCTACGATCCGAAAACGAACACGCGTGTATTAAGCAGCTCTTCAAAATACTCGCGAACACGCTCTCTTTTCGAGACTTCTTTCTCTGTCAAAAATATCTGCACCTCGTCGATTTTTATGTTTTCGGTATCTTCTTCGTCAAGTATGAGTTTTACGGATATACTCTCTTCGTCGAGCGAAAACTCGTCGGCACATCGTTCGCATATGGCTTTCGACAGCGTGACGGCCGAGTATGATATCGCATCGCGCTCGAAAGTCGACTCGCCGACTTCGCTGTGAAAAGACGGAATCTCATAGCCTCTCACGCTTTTTACGATGCTTGAGATCGGCGAGATGAGAACGAGTAGCATCACAAGCTGTGCCGCATAGCGGACATATTTGCCGCTGCCTGCGGATCGCGGAAAAATCGAAAGTATTGCACTTGTGAGTGCGCCCGTGACGATCACACCCTGTAGATACGCCGCCGTATTCATAATAAAGCTCCTTACGTTACACCGGAATTCATAAACAGAGTAAGCGCGAATATGAAAAACACTCCAGAGAGTGCCGAAAATGCGAGAAAGAGCGAGAGCACGCCGTCGGTGTCTGAGATGAGCTCAGATATCTTCTGACATTCGAACACTTCCGACACGCATTTGCACGCGAGAAGCATCACTCTCGTCGCGCCGAGGACAATTATCGGCGGCAAAACCGTCACAAGTATTATCAAAATCCCGATACCGCCCACAGTATGGCGTATGAGCGAAAGAGATGATGTGACGGTACCGAGAGCTTCCGAGATCGCGCCGCCGACGAGCGGAACCGAACTGCCGACGGCAAATTTGACGCTCTTGAGTGCGAGCGAATCGGCACTTTTCGCGAGCGAGCTCTGTATTCCGAGCACGAATGAAAAGACAACTGTGAAAATCCCGAGCAGGTAAAGCAGCAACTGTCTGAGTGCGCGAATACCGGACGTTATGTTTACGCCGTCAAGGCCTACATATGTAAAAGAAAGCGCAAACAGCGCACACGCGAGCGGAACAAGTATAGCGGAAACGAAGTTTTCGGTCAACGTCACGTACACCATCAGCGCACCGTTATTGACGGACGCCTGCGTTACACTCGCGCTGCTGAGCATGACCGCCTCGGTTATCGGAAGCAGTGCCGTCACGACGGTTGATGTGTTTGATATGGCATAAACACCCACGCGCAGTGCCGATAGTGCGGCTCGCACGACGGCAAGGGAACACACAAGAAGCGCACATCTTTCAAAAGCCGCAGAAAGCGCACCCGCTTCGGACAGAGTCGCGGAAAGCGAAGCGAATTTTGAAAACAGGATCACAAAGATGAGCGAAAGGCAAGGTTTCAGTGCGGCACCGACTGCACTTCGCACCTCTGAAAGCGCAAGGTCGAGTATGTATTCAAGCGAGAGACTCTCCGAAAGAGCCGCCGCACGTTCGCTGTCGTCCTCGGCCTCGATTATCGGCGAAAGCTTTTCTCTCGCCGCGTCGGGAAGTGATGAAAAGAGCTCATCCATTTCCGCGCTCGGATAGATCGAAGGCTCATCACCGTAGGTATACTCATACTCCGCGCCGCAGATCGGAAGCGAGAGGCAAAATAAGCACACGGCGCAAATGACAAGAAATCTTTTCATATTTTCAAAAGTCCCACGGAAAGCTCTATCAGCTCTCCGACGAGCGGAAGCGACAAAATGAGTATTTCGCACCGCCCGAACAGCTCTACATACGCAGCAAGCGACGGCGAGTCGGCACTGCGGCACAATTCGGAAGTGATATCGACGACGAACGCCGTCCCAGCCGCTTTGATGAGCGTTTTAAAATCGCCTTCGACATTATATCGCCGCGCCGTTTCTCCCATGTATTTCACCGCCCCCGCAAGGCTCAGCGCGGTGTGCGAAAGGACGAGCACTCCGAAGAATACCACGACAGCTTCGCTCGAGTCGGACTTCCCCTGTCTCAGAATCAGCACGGCGCACAGTGAGATGACGGCGGCCGCGCACATTTTGTAAAGCTCGCTCATATGCCGAAAATCGCGCGAATGGATTCAAACAGCTCACCGATCTTTTCGGAAAGCACTATGAGTACTATGACCGTCCCCGCGACGGAAACGAGAGTCGCCAGCTCCTCCCTGCCCGCCCTTGTCAGTATTTGATGACACGCGGTGATGAGCATCCCTACTCCCGCAACTTTTAAAATAAGTGAAACGTCCATTCTCAACCGAGCCTTTCACGTTTTCGTGTCCGTCATATCAGTATTATCACAACGGCCGCTCCGCACAAAAGCGGGAGGTATCTGAGTTGCGCCCGACGACACTCGAAATTTTCGCGTTCTGCCGACAGCGCGCTCTCGAAATACTCAAGATAATATTCGCACCGCTTCAATTCCTCGTCGCGGTATCCCCGCCCGACGCCGCGAGAGAAATTTTCAAATTCGCGACGCGCAGCGTCGTCTATAGGCAAAAGCCCGACATCCGCGCAAAGAAGCGAGGTGCTTCGCATCGACTCTCCGAAGCCGCATCTGTCGAGCGCGTCGCTTTTATAGTCGGAAGTTATCGAGTCTATCGGACTTTCAAAGCATTTGACGTGGCGCAAAATGTGCTTGATGAGCTCGCAAAGTGCCGACAAGACCGAAAGCTTTTCCTTTTCTCGTCGAGTAAGATCAAGGCCGAGGGCAACCGACGCCGAAAGTATAAATAACGCGCCGAAAATCTTCGTCATATGCATACTACGGCGGGTGCGCTGTCGGAATACTGCGATATCTCATAGCTGCATTCACCCGAACTGTCACGCGAAATAAGTCCGAGTGCTGTGCCGAAGACACCGCATTCCCACAGATTACGTATGTGTTGTGAGTGCATCACCTCTTCAAAGCTTCCCCCGTGCGCCGAGGCTATCATGTATACTCCCGCTCGTGCGCCCTCGAAGATCGCCTCGGCGTCCTCGGCACTCCCGATCTCATCGCATATTATGTATCGCGGCGACAGCGTCCGCGTCGCTATCTCGATACCGCGCTCTCGCGGATATGCCGAAAGCACGTCCGCCGTCTCAAAGCCGTCGGAGCACGCTACAAGCTCGCATCTTGTATCGACCACGGCAACTCTAACGGCGTCATCGCCGTTTGAAAGGCGGTAGATGAGCTCGCGGAGCACGGTGGTCTTTCCGACTCCGGGTTTTGAATATATGAGAAGTCCCGTCGAAAAGTTTGACGACTTCAAAATCGAGTACGCGCAATCGGCACACGACGGAACTCGGCGCGGAAAGCGGAGCGAAAGAGAGGTGATATCGGTCACGGCATCTATCTCCCCGTTATGCGTAACGGCTCTGCCGCAAAGTCCCGCGCGAATGCCGCTTTTTGAAGTGATGTACCCCTCGCGTATAGTCTCGGCGTGAGAGTAAAGCGAATTTGACGACAGGCATCTCAGAGTGTATTCGATGTCCTCGCCGGTCACGCGGCGCGAGCTTTTAAAATCGACAGAGTGCGATGTTATGTACATGGGCTGTCCGACTCGCAGTCTTATCTCGTCGATCGGCGCATGATTCGCCGCCGAGCATTTTACGGCCGCCGACGCGAGTCTATACGGTAAAAGCTCAAAAATGCGCTCATCGGCGGTTTCTTTTATTACAAATTCGTCGTTCATCTTCTTTTTCCTCCGCACGGCGTCCTGCCGACGCTCAATTATATTGCCGCTCGAGATTATGTATTCCCGTTTATAATAAATTCATTTGACAAGGTGCGAAAGATATGGTATACTTTTATAGTATAAATAAGGAAGACCTCTGTCTTCCGGTCAAGCGGAGAGAATTTTTATGAATTACGACGTTGTTATCGTCGGTGCTGGACCTGCAGGTATCTTCACCGCGATAGAAATGCTCAAAAAAGGTAGTAACAAAAAAATACTTATCGTCGAAAAGGGTCAGGCGATCGAAAACAGACACTGCCCGAAATCGAAGGCCAAGAAGTGCCTTTCCTGCAAACCCAACTGCCATATCACGACAGGATTTTCGGGCGCGGGTGCTTTCTCCGACGGAAAGCTTTCGCTCAGCTCCGAGGTCGGCGGCGACCTGCCCATGCTCATCGGCGATTCCGTCGTTCAGGAGACGATCGGCTATGCCGACTCCATTTACCTCGAGTTCGGCGCAGATCCTCATGTAGAGGGTGTGGGCAACAGCGAGGAAGTCAAGGACATCAGAAAGCGTGCGATCCAGGCGGGTCTTCGCCTTGTAGACTGCCCCATCCGTCATATGGGTACGGAAAAGGCTCAGGAGATCTACCTTGCGATCGAGCGTCATCTTCTTGCTTCCGGCGTCGACATTATGTTCGGCTGGGAATGTACAGACCTCATTCTCGACGGCAGCACCTGCCTCGGAATCTGCATCTCCGACGGTAAAAGATCCGATGAGGTTCGTGCGTCTCACACCGTCATCGCAACGGGAAGACGCGGTGCGGACTGGCTCGAAAAGCTCTGCGGCGAGCACAACATCGCACACCAGCCCGGAACCGTTGACATCGGTGTGCGCGTCGAGGTCAGAAACGAGATCATCGAGAAGGTCAACCGCGTTCTGTATGAATCAAAGCTCATCGGCTATCCGAAGCCGTTCAAGAACAAGGTTCGCACGTTCTGTCAGAATCCCGGCGGCTTTGTAAGCCAGGAAAACTACGACAACGATCTCGCTGTCGTTAACGGACACTCTTATAAGGAGCTGAAAAGCGATAACACTAACCTCGCTATTCTCTGCTCTCACAACTTCAGTGAGCCGTTCAACGAGCCTATCGCATACGCTCAGAAAGTCGGAGAGCTTACGAATATGCTCGCATCGGGCCACATTCTCGTTCAGCGTTTCGGCGATATTCTCGACGGAAAGCGCACATGGCCGAAAGAGCTCGCTCAGTCTAACCTGAAGCCGACGCTTCCCGACGCCGTCGCCGGTGATATCACGGCGGCTATGCCCTACCGTGCGATGATGAACATTATAAACTTCATCCAGGCTGTCGACCACGTTGTTCCGGGATTTGCTTCTATCGAGACTCTTCTCTACTCACCCGAGCTCAAGTTCTACAGCAACCGTATCAAGATGGACACCGACTTCAATACAAACGTGCGCGGTCTGCACTGTCTCGGCGACTCGAGCGGTTGGACTCGCGGTCTGATGATGGCATCCGTCATGGGTGTTCTCATGGGTCGTGTTCTCGCACGCGAGGAGTAAAAAATATTCTTTCGGTTAATATATCGTTAACAAAAAATATGTCTGTCTGTGATACAATCTATGTGATAACGAAATGAAAGTGACCGCGATTTAAAATGCGGTATTTACAGATATGAAAACAGTATTTTTTGCCACTGTCGGTGCTTTGATATGTGCCGCGGCACTACTCACCCTCGTTTCCTGTAATGCCTTCGCGGAGGAAGCTCCGACACAGGCCGAAAGCGAAAGTCCCTCGACGTCGCAAAATGTCGAGGCTGTGACCACGGTGGCAAGCTCATGTCGCGCTCAGCAGATACTCGACACGATCTATGATAATGTCGAGCTTCGCGGAGGACGCATATACCTGAGCTTCGGTGCACGCGGAACGCTTACCGTTGAGAACTTCAACAAGCTCATTTTAGAACGTCAGCTCGGACTTCCGCAAGGCGAATTTACATTTGTCATGGATGAGTCTCAGCTTCACGCTCTCAAGCACAACAACGCCTACGGCGGAATCGGCTTCGATCAGGACTGGGTAGCAACGCTGTGTGTGAGGATCAAAGATAACGAAACCGGCGAGATATCCGATTCCGAACTGCTCTTCTTCACGCTTCACAAATCACGCGAAGCGGAACGCGAGTTCAACGGTCTTGAGCCTTAAAACAAAAAAGACGCGGTATCGTCTCTGGCTGTAATGTCGGGCGACACCGCGTTTTGTTATGAAGTTTTGTGTCGGCGTAAAGTCAAATTACGCATCTCGAGTTACTACGCAATTTTCGCATTCCTGCGAAAAGGCAGTCGGCGCAAAATGGCAGGCAGACGTAAAAAGAGGAGATTCTTACGAATCTCCTCTTTTCTCTGAGTGACTGGACTTGAACCAGCGGCCTCTACCACCCCAAGGTAGCGCGCTAC
>CAYWTG010000019.1:0-12857 GCA_964461155.1 uncultured Ruminococcus sp. | reverse complement strand
CGGTCTTCCTCGTGAAGACGCTGATCATGTATGTGATCGTCGGTGTCCTTTTGTACCTGGCTGTTGTTAAGGGCTTTGAGCCTCTTCTGCTCATCCCGATAGCATTCGGTATGTTCCTCGCAAACCTCCCCGGAGCCGAGCTTTTCCATATGGAGAAGTTCTTCCTCGGAGATCACGTCGATATAGCGGCCGTCATATCGGAAGGCTCGCTTCTCGACTTCCTCTACCTCGGAGTTAAGCTCGGTATCTATCCGTCGCTCATCTTCCTCGGTATCGGTGCGATGACAGACTTTACCTCCCTTATCGCAAACCCGAAGTCGCTCTTCCTCGGAGCTGCGTCACAGCTCGGCGTTTTCGTTGCTTACTCCGGTGCTATCCTCATCGGTTTCGTACCGAAAGCGGCAGCTGCTATCGGTATCATCGGCGGTGCTGACGGACCGACGGCGATCCTCGTTACCAAAACGCTCGCGCCGACACTTTTAGGTGCCATCGCGATCGCGGCGTATAGCTACATGGCTCTGATCCCGATGATCCAGCCGCCCTTTATGAAGCTTCTTACGACAAAGAAAGAGCGCGCCGTCGTCATGACGACCCTCCGCCCCGTATCGAAGCTCGAGAAGGTAGCGTTCCCCGTAGTTGTAACGCTCATCGTCGTTCTTCTCGTACCCGACGCCGCACCCCTTGTCGGCTTCCTCATGCTCGGTAACCTGCTCAACGTTTCGGGTGTTACCGATCGTCTCTCGAAGACCGCACAGAACGAGCTTATAAATATCGTAACGATATTCCTCGGAATCTCCGTCGGAGCGACAGCAAACGCCGAGAGCTTCCTTGCCCCCACCACGATCTACATCATCCTCCTCGGACTTGCCGCGTTCTGCGTATCCACCATCGGCGGACTTCTCGGCGGTAAGATAATGTATCTCCTCACCGGCGGAAAGATCAACCCCCTTATCGGTTCTGCGGGTGTTTCCGCGGTCCCCATGGCGGCTCGTGTTTCTCAGCTCGTCGGACAGAAGGAGAACCCCTCGAACTTCCTTCTCATGCACGCTATGGGACCGAACGTCGCGGGAGTTATCGGCTCTGCCGTCGCGGCGGGCGTATTCCTCACACTGTTCAAGTAATATCGGTATGCCGAACCACGTGATGCCGGCTTCCAAATAGCTCGGCACACGTGACGGCGGCTTATGAAATGAAAGGAATGGTCAACAATATGGCTAAAGTAAAAATAACCGAAACTGTCCTCAGAGACGCTCATCAGTCACTTGTCGCTACAAGAATGACGACAGATGAGATGCTTCCGATCCTCTCCGAGATGGATAAGGTCGGATATCACTCTCTCGAGGCATGGGGCGGTGCAACATTCGACTCCTGCTTGCGCTTTCTCAACGAAGACCCGTGGGAGAGACTTCGCCGCATCCGCGCCGAGGTAAAGAACACAAAGCTCCAGATGCTTTTCCGCGGACAGAACATCCTCGGATATCGTCACTATGCCGATGACGTCGTTTCGTACTTCGTACAGAAGTCCGTTGCAAACGGAATCGACATCATCCGTATTTTCGACGCGCTCAACGACGCTCGTAACCTCCGTTGCGCGGTTGAGGCGGCACGTCGCGAGGGCGGTCACGTCCAGGCGGCTATCAGCTATACAATAAGCCCCGTACACTCCAACGAGTCTTTCGCCGCTTATGCAAAAGAGCTCGAGGAGATGGGTGCAGACTCCATTTGCATCAAGGATATGTCGGGACTTCTCACACCTTACGCTGCATACGACCTCGTAAAGGCGATAAAGAGCACCGTTTCTATCCCCGTACAGCTTCACACACACTACACGACAGGTCTTGCATCCATGACCGTCCTCAAGGCGATCGAGGCAGGCGTTGACGTTGTCGACACCGCGATCTCCCCGATGGCAATGGGTACGTCTCAGATGCCCACAGAGTCGCTTGTCGCAACTCTCGCAGGCACCGAGTACGACACAGGCCTCAACACCGACGCGCTCAACCGCGTTGCTCAGTACTTCACACCTATCCGTGAGAAGTATCTCAGCTCCGGCCTGCTTGATCCCAAGGTCCTCAAGGTAGACGTAAACGGACTCACCTATCAGGTTCCCGGCGGAATGCTCTCGAACCTCGTTTCTCAGCTCAAGCAGCAGGGAAAGAGCGACAAGTTCGACGAGGTACTTGCCGAGGTTCCGCGTGTTCGTGCAGACGCAGGTTTCCCGCCGCTCGTAACTCCCACCTCTCAGATCGTCGGCACACAGGCTGTGCTCAACGTAATCACGGGTGAGAGATACAAGATGGTTTCGAAAGAATTCAAGGGACTCGTTCGCGGCGAGTACGGTAAGACTCCCGTTGAGATCTCTCCCGAGTTCAGAAAGCAGATCATCGGTGATGAGACACCCATAACAGGTCGCCCCGCAGATGCTCTTGCTCCCGAGATCGACCGTCTCCGTGAAGAGATCAGACCTTACCTCGAGCAGGATGAGGACGTCCTCTCCTACGCGCTCTTCGGTCAGGTCGCAGTTAAGTTCTTCGAGTACAGAAAGGCACAGAAGTACGGCGTTGACGCCGAGCACGCTGACCTTGACGGAAAGGTCCATACAGTTTGATGTTAAAAGGGAGTACCGCTTCTCGTCGGTGCTCCCTTTTTGAAGTTTATTGAGATTTTTCAAAATTAAGCTATAGGGGGATTATCATGGTCTGCATCAGATGCGATAATGATGACAAACGCGGCTTTATCATTCGGGATATGCTCCTTAAAAGCCTTATTCCGACAGCCGTCGGAGATGACCCGTCTTTGCTCGACTACGCCCTCGTTACGGTCGAGTTTATGGAGGACGATAAAACTGACCGCGAGGTCTTCCGTGATGCCGAGTGCACCGTCCTTTGTGACGGAGAAGCGATACTTTCGCCGGCGAGACGCAAAGCGGAGTTGTTTCGACTTATAGCGCGCATCGAGGATGTTTTACTCATAAAATACGGCTTTGACCCATATACCGTTGTTCGAGGTCATTTCTACGATTCTCCCGACGTGACACGCTTTCGCGGCCGCGAGTGCCCGTTCACCCTCGCCGAGCGGATGATCCTCAGATTTCTTTCCGTGTGCGGCGAAAAAAGAGCGACAGCTCCAACCGTCCGCGCGTACTGCCTCAGTGACACGACGTCGCCGAACGCCGTTGCGGTTCATGTGAAGCGCATTAACGACCGCGCTTACATCGTGTCACCGAAAAACGTTATAAGTACACGCAGATACGAGGGCTATCGCCTCAGTTATCTGTGATCTAAATGTTCATAAGCTCAAGCTTGCGCTTGGCCGCGGTGTACGCCGCCTTGAACTCGCCGATCCTGTCGGCGCAGATCTCAAGATCGTTGTACACGTGATATCTCATGTAAAAGGGAAGCGATGACAGCTCCGCAAGCTCACTCAGAAGTGCGAACGCGCCTTCGTGATCACCGTCGCGTCGCGCCTTGACCGCGGCGGCGTGCTGCCTGTGCCGAGTAGACGTGAGACGAATACTGCAATCTCCGAGAAGCATCTTCATGTACAGTATCAGCTCGACCGACACAAGGGACGATGCCTCGTGAAGATCCGTGAGGAGAAGCGGAATATCGCCCGTGCTGATATTTTTTATAAGCAGCTCATAGTACTTTACGGCGGGCAAAAAGTCAGACGATATGTAGCAACTGTGACGAGCTTCGTCAGAGGCGAGCATCAAATGATTTCGCGCCGAAGTCACCTCAAGCCTGTCGGCGCAAAGCAGAGCCGCTTCAAGATGCGATTTCGCAAGCATAAACGACAGCTCATCTCCTCGCAGTGTCGGAGGGATCTTTTCGCATATCTCGATACACTTTGCGTAGTCTTTCTCGATATACGCGGATTTCGCGTCATCTGCCGCAAACAGGTTTGCGTATTTCGACTCGGACTCCCTGTCGCTTGAAAAAAAGTAACCTATCGGGACTTCGAGTCTCTACGCAAGGTAGCACAAAGTGCCCACGGAGGGAAGCGACTTTCCGCTTTCGATCAAGCTCAAATGATTCCGAGTGATCTCAGTTCCGCACAGCTCACTCTGAGTCATTTTTTTCTCGGTTCTGACAGCTTTTATGCGATGTCCGACTTCGTTTGCTGAAAATTTCATAGCTTACCTTCCGTGCCTGTCGAATATATCGCCGCCGAAAGTGTCGATGCCGACGAACAGAGGCATATCACATATCTCGAGCCGCTTTATCGATTCACATCCGAGCTCGTCGAAAGCGATAACGTCGAGCTTCTTCACCGCTTCTGCCGCAACGGCTCCCGCACCGCCGACAGCGCACAGATAAAGACTGCCGTTTCTGACGATCGCCTCGCGGACGGCAGGGCTTCGCTCGCCTTTGCCGATCGTCGCCGCAAGACCGAGATCCGTAAGGCGCGGCGTGTAAACGTCCATGCGCGACGAAGTGGTAGGTCCGCACGCGCCCGTTGCCATATTGCCGACGGGAGGAGTGGGACCCGCAAAATATATGAATGCGCCGCAAAGCTCAAACGGAAGCTTTTCTCCCGCGTCAAGCATTGTGAAAAGTCTCTTGTGCGCCGCGTCGCGCGCGGTGTATACCGTTCCCGAGAGATAGATCGTGTCTCCCGCGCGAACGGTGCTTTTCCAACTGTCGAATGTGTCTGTCGTTACTTTCATCTTTTGTCGCTCTCCGAAGCGATAGAGGTCTTAATGGCGTTGCATTTTCTGTCGTAGTCGCGAATGACCGCTTTCATCGCCTCTTCAAGCTCATTTCCGAGAGCATCCGCACGTGCGGAGAGCTCGGCGTATTTGCGTTCGAGCTCCGAGCTTAAAGCGCGTGAGCTTTTCGCGACGTTCTCAGTGTACTGCTTAAACTCGCGTATGTAGCTGTCGGCGTTGCGTATCGCGCTCTTTTTCATCGCAGCCACAGCGCGTCCCGTCACGAGCGTGAGCTGCTTTTTGGCGTTGTCGGTTCGCTCGAGCCCGCCAGATGTCAGTGTGTTCGCGCGAAG
Organism: uncultured Ruminococcus sp.; assembly: GCA_964461155.1. Classification (GTDB taxonomy): domain Bacteria; phylum Bacillota; class Clostridia; order Oscillospirales; family CAG-272; genus RUG11130. The sequence goes on along the minus strand of CAYWTG010000019.1, from coordinate 7,853 downwards.
CTCCGCATCTCTGACGATGCGCTCTGCGTTGCGGTTTGCGTTAAGCATGATCTCGCCGATATTTCGGCTGAGCTCGTCGTACATCTTGGATTTTTCGTCAGCGTTTGCGCAAGGCTCGTATGAGGTGGTCTTTTCTGCACACTCGGCTTCGCGAGACTCGATGCTTTCCTCAAGCTCGCGAACGCGCACTTTGAGTGCTTCTCGCTCTTCACCTGACGTTTTCAGTTCGTTTTCGAGACGCTCGACGCTTTCTTTGGCCGAAGCAAGCTCGGACTCGGTGTTCTCGAGTCGATTTTTTGTCTCATTTAACGCTTTTTCAAGCTCCTGAATATTTTGAGACGCCACAACGGCCTCGTTAAGGCGTTCTGCTGAGACAGAGAGCTTGTGCTTCAGAGAAGCTATCTCAGCATTCAGTGCGGTCTCACGCGCGGAAAATTCATTATTTGTCGAAACGATGTAGCTGTTTACGTCGTTTTTGTTAAAGCCTCGGACGGAGCTGCGAAACAGCCTTTTGCTTTTTCCCACTGTCGATTCCTACCGATCGTTAAAATATATCTTTAAAGTATATATTATCACAAATCGCCGACAAAATCAACAGTCAATCAGCGATTAAACCTATTTTGCGAGCGGAACTTCGCCGATTATGATCTTTTCGGCGAGCGTTTTTTCAAATTCGAGCGAAAAAAGCTCGCTTTTGCCGTTCAAAATCAGCTCGCAGTCTACGCTTATCTTGATTTTAGCCCTGTAAAGAGTATGATTTATCCCAACGCTTTCGATCGAGCTTATCGGGTCGCTTCTTACAGAGGACACAAGATGCGCGTCAAACGGCAGGCGAATACCTTTTCCCGAGAAATATTTTATCCCCGAAAGCGACCCCGACGGGATCTTGACGCGCACTCGTGAGTGCGCCTTGAGCCGTGCGGCAACGTCATTTGCGATCTCGCGTTCGGCGTCCGCCAAAACCTCCGCACAGATCGAGAAAGTCTTTTCGGCATCCACCGAGCTTGACGAAAAAAGCGCGTCGGAAAGATCGACATTCTCCCCCATGTAATCGGCGAACGCGCCCGAGACGCTTTCTGAGACGATCTGCCGTGCTTTGAGCGTCGCAGCTTCGCACGCCTTGTCGGAAATCATGCTCTCGTAGAGCAATATTGCCGCCGCAAAAATCAAAATGATCAGCAACGCGAAAAGGACTCTGTGACGCTTTATCATGTGCGACAGTCGCCCGACGCTGGACAAAACGTAATACATACAAAAAAGAACCTCCCGTGACAGCAAAAAATACGCATCCGCAGGAATAATTAAGCATTATTTCTATGGACTTTCGTACATAATTATGCTATAATACCAATGACGTTTCTCATGGCTCAAATTTATATATGCCGTGATTTTATCTTTTATGAAAGCGGGGACTTCGCGTGAACATCATATCACTTTCGACTGAGGGCTACGCTTCAAATTCATATCTTGTCAGCTCCGGCACCGAGGGGGCGATCATCGATCCGTCTGCCGAGCCGAACGAGGTCGCGCGTGCGCTTGAGATGTGCGGCGTTACTCTTAAATATATCATACTTACGCACGGACATTTTGATCATATGCTGTATCTCGATGAGCTTCGACGTGAGTACTCCGCCGAGCTTTGCATACACGCTCTTGACGCGCCGAACCTTGCCGACAGCACAAAGAGCCTTTTTATGATGATCGGCTATCCGACGCGCGTGTTTGCGCCGGCTGAGGTGCTTCTTGCGGACGGAGACGAGATTTCCGTCGGAGATGAGACTCTGCGGGTCATACACACACCCGGGCACACACCGGGGTCTGTAATGCTCGGCTTTGACGACGTGCTCGTCACCGGTGACACTTTATTTGATATGTCGGTCGGAAGATGCGACTTCCCGGGCGGAGATGCCGACGCGCTGTCGCGTTCGATTTTCAAAATATACGACACATTCGACGACGCGCACATCTATCCCGGGCACGGTGCGGCGTCGAATTTGGAAAAACAGAAAAAATACAATCCTTTTACAAAACGGAGATAAAATAATGGACTTTCATTATCTTTCAGAGCTTCTTTTCCCGAACGTGACGATGACACGTGAGGATCTTGAGGCAAAATATCCCCCGAGAAATCTTCCCGAGGGCGCGGTCGTTTCCAGAATGGCTCCGAGCCCCACGGGCTTTGTACATCTCGGAAATCTCGTGCAGGGAATGACCTCCGAGAGAATGTCTCATCAGACGCACGGCGTGCACTTTCTCCGCGTCGAGGACACCGACGCCAAGCGCGAGGTGGCGGGCGCGGTTCCGATACTTATCGAGTCTTTGAAGCACTACGGCATCGAATTTGACGAGGGCGAGACCGCAAACGGTGATGTCGGTGACTACGGCCCGTACAGACAGAGCCGCCGTGCGGACATTTATCACGTGTACGCAAAAGAGCTCGTTGAGCGCGGACTTGCTTACCCCTGCTTCTGCTCCGAGGAAGAGCTTGCGGACATTCACACGCGCCAGGAAGCCGAGAAGGCAAACTTCGGTTACTTCGGAAAGTGGGCAGTTTGGCGCGACAGATCGATCGAGGACATAGAGGCGGCAATTGCCGAGGGCAAAAAGTGGGTCCTTCGCTTCCGCTCCGAGGGCAATATCGAAAATAAGATAAAGTTTACCGACCTCATAAAAGGAAAGCTCGAGCTTACCGAAAACGATATCGACCACGTGCTTCTCAAGAGCGACGGTATCCCGACATATCACTTCGCTCACGCCGTCGACGATCATCTCATGCGCACGACTCACGTCGTAAGAGGCGACGAGTGGCTCCCGTCACTTCCGTTCCACCTCCAGCTGTTCTCGGCACTCGGCTTCAGAGCACCGAAGTATCTCCACATCGGCCCGCTCATGAAGATGGACGGCACGTCCAAGCGCAAGCTCTCGAAGAGAAAAGACCCCGAGCTCGCTCTCACCTACTATAAGGAGGAGGGCTTCCCGACGGAGAGCGTTTACGAGTATATCATGACAGTCCTCAACTCGAACTTCGAAGACTGGCGTCGCGCGAATCCCACAGCTGATATCGGCACATTCCCGTTCTCGCACAAAAAGATGAACCCCGCAGGCTCGCTTTTCGACTACGCAAAGCTACTCGACGTTTCAAAGAACGTGATCTCGCGAATGACCGCAGACGATGTTTATGACCGCTTTATCGAGTGGGCGCGCGAGTTTGACGCTCCTCTTGTCGAGGCGTTCGGCGCGGATGCCGATTATTCAAAGAAGATATTCGCGATAGGCCGCGGAGGCAAGAAGCCGAGAAAAGATATCGGCCGTTGGTGCGAGGTAAAGGCATATGCAGGCTTCTTCTTCGACGAATATTTCGCCGTTAACGACAGCTATCCCGACACTTTTGCAAAAGACGATATAAAATCAGCTCTCAACGCATTCCTCGAAAGCTTCGATATTTCCGACGATCAGAACACGTGGTTTGACAAGATCAAGTCAGTGGCGGACGCTTGCGGCTTTGCATCCGATATGAAAGCATACAAGGCAGATCCCACACCGTACAAGGGCAGTGTTGCCGATGTCTCCATGTTCTTGCGTGTTGCTGTCACCGGAAGCGTAAATTCCCCCGATATGTATTCCGTAATGCAGATCCTCGGAAAAGAGCGCGTGACATCACGTATCACCTCGATGCTCGAGAGCCTTTAATCAAATATAAAAAGGAACGGTAAACTAAAATGATCGAAATGAGCTCCAACTTCATTCACGATATAATCGACGCCGACCTTGCCGAGGGCAGGGAAGATCACGTACACACGCGCTTTCCTCCCGAGCCGAACGGATATCTCCACATCGGCAGCGCAAAGGCGATATATATAAACTATTTCACCTCGCGCAAGTACGGCGGAAAGTTCAATCTTCGCTATGACGACACGAACCCCTCAAAGGAGGACACCGAGTACGTTGACTCAATCTACGAAGACCTCAACTGGCTCGGCACCGTCCCCGACGGCGGTATCTACTACGGCTCGGACTATTTCGATGACTGCTACAAATATGCCGAGCTTCTGATAAAGAAAGGCCTTGCGTACGTTTGCGACCTTTCGGCAGAGGAGCTTCGCGAGTATCGCGGCACGCTCACCGAGCCCGGACGCGATAGCCCTTACAGAAACAGAAGCGTTGAAGAGAATCTCGACCTTTTCCGCAGAATGCGTGACGGCGAGTTCCCCGATGGCTCGAAGACGCTTCGCGCCAAGATCGACATGGCGTCCCCCAACATGAATATGCGCGACCCCGCGATTTACAGAATCGTCCGTGCGCATCATCACCGCCAGGGCGACAAGTGGTGCATCTATCCGCTTTACGACTACGCGCATCCGATCCAGGACGCGACAGAGGGCATCACGCATTCGCTTTGCTCGCTCGAGTTTGAGAACCACCGCCCGCTTTACGACTGGGTTGTAAACAACATCGGCTTTGAGCACAAGCCCCACCAGTACGAGTTTGCTCGTCTCAACGTGACATACACCGTCATGAGCAAGAGATATCTTCGTTACCTCGTCGAAAACGATCTCGTAGACGGCTGGGATGACCCGAGAATGCCCACGCTTTGCGGTATGCGCCGCCGAGGATATACCCCTGACGCAATATTCGAGTTCGTTCGCCGAGCGGGAATCGCAAAGGCCGACAGCCTTGTCGACTATGAGCTTTTGGAGTACTGCATTCGCGAAGAGTTAAACCGCACAGCACCCCGCCGCGTAGCGATTCTCGATCCTATCAAGGTCACCGTTACGAACATTCCCGAGGAACAGGTGGATTATTTCGAGCTTCCGAACCATCCGAAAGTTCCCGAGATGGGTACAAGACGCGTTCCGTTCACGCGTGAGCTTTATATCGACCGCGAGGACTTTGCGGAGTGCCCGCCGCCGAAATTCTTCCGCATGAGACCGGGAGCTGAGGTTCGCCTCATGGGCGCGTACATCGTCCGCTGCGATGAGGTAATAAAAGACGAAAACGGCAATATTACGGAGCTTCTTTGCACGGCCGATCTCGAAACAGGCTGTGGAAATCCCGTCGACGGCAGGAAGGTCAAGGGAACGATCCACTGGCTTTCACGCGACAACGCACTTCCCGTGCGCGTCATGCACTACGACAAGCTCTTCACGATCAAAAACGTTAAAGATATCCCCGAGGATAAGACATACAACGACTATTTGAATCCCGACTCCGTCCTCGAGATGAGCGGCTCGCTCGTCGAGCGCGGAACCGATATGACACCCGGTGCAAAGTATCAGTTCGTCCGTCTCGGATATTATACGGTAGACAGCAAACACGAAAACACCTTTAACAGAGTAGTATCGCTGAAGGACAGCTACAAAGTTGAGGCGTAAAAGGCCAAGGGAGGCACAAATATGGCATACAAAACAGGCACAAAATGCGTGCAGAGCGGATACACACCGAAAAACGGCGAGCCCCGCGTTCTGCCGATAGTTCAGAGCACGACATATAAGTACGAGTCGAGCGAGCAGATGGGAAGACTTTTCGACCTTGAGGAAGCGGGATATTTCTACACAAGACTCGCTAACCCTACCTGCGACGCTGCGGCGGCAAAGATCGCGGATCTTGAGGGCGGCGTTGCCGGAATGCTCACATCCTCCGGTCAGGCGGCTAACTATTACGCGGTGTTCAACATCTGCGAGGCAGGCGGACACGTGATCTCCTCCGCGGCGATCTACGGCGGCACGTTCAACCTCTTTGACGTAACACTTCGCAAGATGGGCATAGATATCACATTTATCTCTCCCGATGCCACATATGACGAGATCATAGCGGCGGCAAAGCCGAACACAAAGGCTGTGTTCGCCGAGACACTTTCAAATCCCGCACTTGCTGTTCTCGATGTTGAGACATTCGCTCGCGCGGCACACGATATCGGTGTTCCGCTCATCGTTGACAACACTTTCCCCACACCCGTAAATCTTCGCCCGATCGAGTTCGGCGCGGATATCGTTACGCATTCCACGACGAAGTACATGGACGGACACGCAGTTGCGCTCGGCGGCGCGGTAGTAGACAGCGGAAACTTCGATTGGTCGCGCTATCCCGACCGTTTTCCCGGACTTTGCACACCCGACCACTCGTACCACGGTATCACATATACCGAGAAGTTCGGAAAGCTTGCGTATATCACGAAAATAAACGTACAGCTCATGCGTGACCTCGGCTCAATGCAGTCGCCCCAGAACGCATTCCTCCTCAATCTCGGTCTCGAAACGCTCGAGCTTCGTATGCAGAGACACTGCTCGAACGCCCTTGCGGTCGCAAGGTTACTCGAGGCTCACGAGGATGTGGAATGGGTAAACTATCCCGATCTCGAGAGTAACAAGTATCACGATATCACAAAGAAGTATATGCCGAACGGCTCTTGCGGAGTCGTTTCGTTCGGACTTCGCGGCGGTCGCGACGCTGCAGTGAAGTTCATGGATTCGCTGAAGCTTGCGGCGATCGTCACACACGTGGCCGACGCTCGCACCTGCGTGCTTCATCCCGCATCCACAACGCACAGACAGCTCTCCGATGCACAGCTCAAGGAGTGCGGAGTTGACCCGTCCCTAATCCGCTTCTCAGTCGGAATCGAGGATGTCGACGATATCATCGCAGATATCGAGCAGGCAATAGCGGCGGCAAAGTAATTTGATAAAACAGAAAAGGCAAGGTGAAGTAAACCTTGCCTTTTTTGCATCCGTGTGAATTATCACGTTGAGCTTCGGCGGAAAATCAAGAGCTCTCCTCGCGCCACGCTTGTTTGCATGAAAAAACGCTGTCGAAGTGCTCGCGCATTGACAGCGTTTTCTTTGAAAAATCAGTTTTTAAGGCTCTGCATCGGAGCGGGAATGCGTCCGCCGCGGAGGATGAACTTTTCCGAGCTGCAATCGGAATGCACATCCATTATCGGACCGCAACCGAGCAGTCCGCCGAATTCGAGCTCCTCGCCCGCGCTTCGGCCGATAGCGGGAATAACGCGAACAGCAGTCGTTTTCGAGTTGACCATGCCGATAGCCGCCTCGTCGGCGATTATCGCGGATATCGTCGAGGGTGAGGTGTCTCCCGGGATGATTATCATGTCAAGACCGACAGAGCATACAGCGGTCATGGCTTCGAGCTTTTCGATGGTCAGCTCTCCCGAACGTGCCGCGGCGATCATGCCCGCGTCCTCCGAGACGGGTATGAATGCGCCCGAAAGGCCGCCGACGTGTGAGGATGCCATAACTCCGCCTTTCTTTACAGCGTCATTTAAAAGCGCGAGAGCGGCCGTCGTGCCGTGTGTTCCGCACTGCTCGAGACCCATAGCCTCCAAAATATGTGCGACCGAGTCACCGACAGCGGGCGTAGGCGCGAGGGAAAGGTCGACGATGCCGAACGGAACGCCGAGCTCGCGAGACGCGACCGTTCCGACGAGCTGACCCATGCGGGTGATCTTGAACGCGGTCTTCTTTATGATGTCCGCGATCTCCGTGAGGTCACCGTCGGGACATTTTGAAACAGCGGCGCGTACAACACCGGGTCCCGAAACGCCGACATTTATCACGGTATCGGGCTCGCCGACTCCGTGGAATGCACCTGCCATAAAGGGATTGTCCTCGGGGGCGTTACAGAATACGACGAGCTTTGCAGCTCCTATGCAGTTGCGGTCTGCCGTAAGCTCGGCGGCACGCTTTACCGCATTTCCCATCAGGGCTACGGCGTCCATGTTGATTCCCGCCTTGGTGGAGCCGATGTTTACCGACGAGCAAACGTGCTCGGTCTCTGCGAGGGCTTCCGGGATCGACGCGATGAGCCTGCGGTCGGCCTCCGTCATTCCCTTCTGCACC
>CAYWTG010000018.1:5675-13016 GCA_964461155.1 uncultured Ruminococcus sp. | reverse complement strand
CGCCGCGTGGGTAAAGACTACTTAGCGTCAAGCCGCTAAGTAGGACTTTCTTAGTGCGTTTTCTTTCACGAAAGAAAACGCGAACAATAGTTTTTCGATCTCTAAAGATTGTGGCAGTAATACGAAATACTTTCTAACATCTACAGAACTGTAAATCTCTATAGATGAAGCTTGATTTAATTCTACTATACTAACGCTACCGAAAAACGAAATTTCTATTGGATAAACTTCGTTAAACTCGGGATGACGATAAAGGCTAAATTCAAACTTACCTGCTCCACCCGCACGAGAGTGCAGAACGTCTCTTCGCGTTTTCTTTCGTGAAAGAAAACGCACTAAGAAAGCCCTACTTAGCGGCTTGACGCTAAGTAGTCTTTACCCACGCGGCTCGAGAGTTCGCGCGGTCATAGGCATGACCGCTTTGCCCGTCCCACGAACCGCGTGCAGCGGTACGATATGTTCGTGTTGCCCCTCGCACGAAGTTCACGCCGCGCAGGGGTGCGATGGTGGCGGTATCGGCTTACCGCGTGGAGTTTGGCGTGGGCGTTTGCTTACGGGCGACATACTTGGGGTGGAGTTTCGGCGGGTTACGCGTGGAGTTTGGCGGAGGCATTCGCTCGCAGGCGACAAACTATGGGGGAGTTTTGGTGCGTGAAACGCAGCGTTTGCGTGTGCGCTTGTTCGCGGCGAGCGGCTGTAGGCGTCGGTGGCGGCGGGGCTTTGACTTAGCTTTTGCTTCTTTATCTCACAAATTCATCAAGCGGGCGGATCTCGTAGCCCTCGGCGAGAATGTAGTCTATCAGATCCCCGAGGATCGTGGCGTTCGTCGTCGAAACCGCGTGGAGAAGATATACTCCTCCGTTGTGAAGCTTCGTCTTATCGTTGAGGAGCGTCGTCGCGGGATCGGGCTGCGCGGATGTGTTGTAGTCCGCCTCGGTCGCCGACCAGAAGCAGGTCGTGAGTCCCATCGCCTGCGCGAGTGCGAGCGTCCACTCGTTCGCGCCGCCCTCCGGCGGACGGTAGAACGTCATATCGGGCGCGTCGGGAAACAGGCTGCGAAACAGGTCGTTGTTCTGCTTTATCTCATCCACAAACTGCTCGGGAGTGAGCGTCGTCATGTTGTAGTGCGAGTACGTGTGAGAGCCGACAATGTGCCCCTCGTCGAGCATACGGCGGACGATGTCCTGCTCGCCCTGCGTGCCCTTGAGATAGTCTCCCGTAACAAAGAACGTGCCCTTCACGCCTTTCTCTTTGAGCGTGTCGAGTATCGAGCTCGTAACTCCGTTCGGAAAATCGTCGGTCACGTATTCATATCCGCAGTCGAACGTGAGATAGACGTACTTTTTCGTCTCGTCACCGCGGTAGATCGCGCCGTATTTGTCGACAAGCGCGAGCGTCGAGGCGTCGCGGTCCCACTTTGTCGTGACCTCGCCGGTCGTAAGATCGCGCACGAATCTGCCGGGATACCAGCATCCGTTCGGGTCGTCGGGATTCTTGTCGGTAAAATGTCCCTTGTTTATGCTGTCGAGGAATGAAAGATCGCTCGGAATAACGAGCGCGCCCTTGTCGGCGGTAACGGGAGTGCTCGACGTGTCGGCGGGGTCGCTTGGAGCATCCGTCGAGGCGGCGGAGCTTTCGTCGGATGTCGACACGGGCGTGCTCTCGCGAACAACGCCTCCCGTGGACGGCGCGGTCGAATCGGAATCGTATCTCAAAAGTCCGCATGACGAGAGCATCAGCGCGGCGAGAACGGCAGATAAAAGTCTTGTCTTCATATTAACTTACCTTTCATACAAATGATATGTACCTATAGTTTACCCCAAAACTCACGCGTAGTCAATGGGAAAATAAGAAAAGTGAGAAGCTTTTGATGAGTGTCGGGGAATTATTATTAAGTTTACTTTCAACAATAAACCCACACAATACTTCCGACAGCATATATACCCTCGGCGGGGCGGCTAAAGTTAACGGTTTGTTAACAAGTTCACCTCTGCTCTGCTGTACAATAATTGCGAGAAACGCTTTTCGTGCATTTGCGACAAATTTCCGCTCGCTCGGCGCGAAAAGCAAAAACAGAACGGAGACACGATGATGACAAAAAGCAACATCACCTATTCGCAAACGGCAAAAAACGTTCGTGATTTCATCGAGAATGTTCGCTACTCTCCCGATGACATGACCGTTTCACACGTGTCGGAGTATCTCATCCCCGACGACGGGCCGAAAGGCTCACGCCCCGAGCCGTTTCCCGTCGGCATTGAGCCCGGAGATATCACAATATGCGACGGTGCGTCACACCTCACGTACACGGTGACAGCCGCAGAGCGCGCGACCTTTGCCCCCTCGCTCACACCGAACGTCGACAGCTCCTATACGGTAACGCGCGACGGCGACGTCACGGAGACGGGCACGATCCGTCCGACGCACCGGCTTCGCCAAGTCGACGGCGGCGACGGCTTTGAGAACGCACGCGACATCGGCGGCTGGAAGTGCGACGGCGGCACCGTCCGCTACGGACGCATCTTCCGCGGAAGCGAGATCGGCAACGCGAAGACCGCGCGACGCATTCTCGTCGAACGCCTCGAAGTCGGCGCGGAGCTCGAGCTTCGCGGAATTTCCGAGCGCAGAGCGACCGTTTCCCCTCTCGGCGACGACATCAAATACTACATCCCGACCGAGCATCAGTATTACACGGTAAGCAAGCCGCAGATTTGGAAGGGTCTTCTCAGATTCATCTTCGACTGTGTGCGCGACGACGTGCCGCTTTATATGCACTGCGCCGCAGGTGCCGACCGCACAGGCACTTGCGCGGCTATGATCGAGGCTATCCTCGGCGTGTCACGCTCGGATATCGACCTTGAATTTGAGCTGACGAACTTCTCACTCACCGAGGGTTGGCGTCAGAGAAACGACAACACTTGGCGCGGGCTCATGTTCGAGCTGAACGAGGAGCTCCCCGCGCGAGAAAGTCTGCGCGACCGCGTGATCTCATACGTCGGCGCACTCGGCTTCACTTCCGACGAGATCAACGCGTTCCGTCACGCCATGATCGACGGCACGCCGGAGGACATCGACCTCGAAAAGATAAACGGCGTGAGTGTCACGACATTCCCGCAGGTCGACCCGACAGTCGAGGAATATCTCGAAAACACGCACTACACCGCTCGCGACGCGAAAGCGTCCGCCGTGCTCGAGTATGCCGCGCGCGACACGGGACGCGACAAGTCAAAGCCACTGTCTTACTTTATCGACACCGACGGCGGTGAGCTTCACGTTCACGACCGCGGCACGCACAAGCACTATGTCACCGACGGCACTGTGCCGTCTCTCACTCCCGGCGTCGACTCGACTTACGCGGTCGTGAAAAAAGGACGCACGGAAAAGTTCGGCATCATTCGCCCGACGGGCACGCTTCGCGCAGTCGACGGCGGCCGCGCCGTGTCGAATCTCCGCGACCTCGGCGGTTGGAAATGCGACGGCGGCACCGTCCGCTACTCGCGCATCTTCCGCGGCGGACAGATCGAAGACGCAGTCGAGGCTCGAAAGATCCTCGCAGACCGTCTCGGCATCTCGGCAGAGCTTGACCTCAAGGGAAATATGTACTCATGGGCGGAGCACTCCGCACTCGGCGAGGATATCGACTACTGCCGCCCGAAAAACTGCCAGTGGTACACTCTCGGCGACCGCGACACGTGGCGCGAGATGCTATCCTTCGTCTTCACGTCGATAAAGCATAACCGTCCGACCTACATCCACTGCGCGGGAGGCGCGGATCGCACGGGAACTCTCGTATGCATCCTGCTCGCGCTCCTCGGCGTGTCCGAAGAAGACATCGAAAAGGAATTCGAGCTGACTAATTTCGCCGACACGGGTCGCACGCCGCTCAGGAACGGCAAGGACTGGCGCAGACTTCGTCTCGAGATCGAGTCCGTCATCGGCGGAGACAACTTCTCCGAGCACGTGATCTCGTATGTCTCATCCCTCGGCTTCAGCGAGGATGATATAAACTCGTTCAGACGCCACATGGTCGACGGAAGCCCCGAAAGCGTCGATCTCGAGCGCATAAACGGAACGAAGATCATCGAGTTTAATCAGATGAACCCTGCAGTCGAAGCGTACCTCAGCGACGTTCACTATGACTGCTCGACGCGCGACGTGACGTACATACAAGACTATATCAACCGCGAGACGAATTACGACAAGACGCTCCCTCTCGGCGCGGTGATCCACACGGACGGCGGCACTCTCCGCGTTTTCGACAGATATACTCACATCGCCTATGAAGAGGAGGTCGCTGCGGGTGACGTTTGCATCAAAAACGTCTGCCCGAGGATCGGCGCGGACTACTCGATCACTCGCGACGGCGAAATCGAGCAAAAGGGATTCATTCGCCCGACGGGCGCGCTTCGCATGATCGACTGCGGCAAGGCGGCGGTGAATATTCGCGACCTCGGCGGAAGATACTGCAAGGGCGGCCGCGTCGCTTACGGTAAGATGTACCGCGGCGGAACATTCTTTGAGCCGGAGGAGGCGAGACGGATCCTCGTCGACAGGCTCGGCATCGGAGCGGATATCAACCTGCGCGGCGCCGAAGAATCTCCCGAAACAGTTTCCCCGCTCGGCGAAGATATCCTCTTCTGCAGACCGAACGAGTGCCAGTGGTACACGATAGCCAACACCGATACGTGGCGCGAAACACTCGGATTTGTATTCGACTGCGCGGAGCGCGACGTGCCCGTCTACTTCCACTGCTACAGCGGCGCGGATCGCACGGGAACTCTCTCAGCCGTCATCGAGGCTCTCCTCGGCGTGTCCGATGAGGACATGGACAAGAACTACGAGCTGACGAACTTCGAGAATAACAATCCCCCGACACGCCTGCGCACGATGGTGGGCGAATATCAGTGGGGAAATCTGATGCGCGAGTTCTCGCTCCTCCCCGGAGACGGTCCTCTCAGCGAACGTATAGAGAAGTGGATGACAGACGAGCTCGGATTTGAACGCGAGCGCGTCGAACGCTTCAAGGCGACGATGACCGACAGCCTCATACCGTAAGTTCTATCGAAATAAAACACTTATAAAAGCGACTCCCCCGACGGATTTTCAATGAACCGACGGAGGAGTCGTGCGTTTTCGCGAGTCTCGTTGCCGACGGGCACGCCGCGATGTGTCGACGCCGCGCTTGGCAACACGCGAATCAAGACGCGACACGCGCACTCCTCGCCGACGCAAATCCCGCGCGCGAGCTCGCTTTTCTTGCATTAGCTCGGCTTATGTGGTATAATATATGTATCATTACTAATTTAAGCGGGGTTTTATATGCCTTTTCTTCCCGTTACTCCCGACGAAGTTCATGATCTCGGTCGCGATGTCCCCGATTTTGTCTATGTCTCGGGTGACGCCTATGTCGATCATCCGTCATTCGGTGCCGCTATCATCACTCGCGTTCTCGAGGACGCGGGCTTTCTCTGCGCCGTTCTCGCTCAGCCCGACTGGAAAAGCGTCGATGATTTCAAAAAATTCGGTCGTCCGCGTCTCGGATTTCTCGTTTCCTCGGGAAATATCGACTCCATGGTCGCGCACTACACCGTCGCAAAGAAGCGTCGCAACAACGACTACTACTCTCCCGGAGGCGTCGCGGGCAAGCGTCCCGACCGTGCGCTCATCGTTTACTGCAACCGCATCCGCGAGGCTTACGGCGACGTGCCGATCCTCATCGGCGGCCTTGAAGCGTCGCTTCGCCGCTTCGCTCATTACGACTACTGGTCGGACTCCGTCAGACGCAGTATCCTCCTCGACTCCCGCGCGGATATCCTCATGTACGGCATGGGTGAGCGGAGCATCGTTCGCCTTGCCCGCCTGCTCGATCAGGGTGTCCCCGTAAAGAAGATCCGCGACGTGAGAGGCACGGCGTACCTCTGCCGCGTCGATCGCGGGGTCGAAACTCATTTCCCCGTCGCCGCGCCGCGCGGAACGGAGAGCACGGACGACAGACCCGCGGGGTATGACTACGACACGCTCAAAACGGACAAGCGTGCCTATGCCGAGGCTTTCCGCATACAGTACCGAAATCACGACTCGATCTACGGCCGCGCCATCGTTGAGTATTACGGCGACCGCGCGCTCGTCGTGAATCCCCCGTCACAGCTTTTGGAGCGTGACGAGCTCGATCACGTCTACGAGCTCCCGTATATGCGCGACTATCACCCCATGTACGAAAAGGACGGCGGCGTGCCCGCCATCGCCGAGGTGAAGTTCTCCGTGACGCACAACAGGGGCTGCTTCGGCGGATGCAATTTCTGTGCGCTTGCGTTCCATCAGGGACGCGCCGTGCGCTCGCGAAGCATTGAATCCGTCCTTAATGAGGTTGAGCTCATAACCCACCTTGACGGATTTAAGGGATATATCCACGACATCGGCGGACCGACGGCGAATTTCCGCGCACCCGCCTGCAAAAAACAGCTCGAACACGGCGTATGTCCCGACAGACGTTGCCTCGTCCCGCGCCCGTGCCCGAATCTTGAGGCGGACGAGAGCGAGTATGCCGAGCTTCTTCGCCGTGCGGCGGCGATACCGGGCGTGAAGAAGGTCTTCGTCCGCTCGGGAATCCGATTTGACTACATGATGTGCGACAAAAACGACGACTTCTTCCGTCAGCTCGTCTCGCACCACGTCAGCGGCCAGCTGAAAGTCGCGCCCGAGCATTGCAGCGACGCGGTGCTCACGTGCATGGGCAAGCCGAACATCGGCGTTTACGACCGCTTCCGCGAAAAGTTCTTCCGCTTGAGCGACGAGGCGGGGCTCGAACAGTATCTTGTGCCGTACCTCATGTCGAGCCACCCCGGAAGCACCATGGACGACGCGGCACGTCTCGCGCTTTACACAAAGAAAATAGGTCTCGCGCCCGAGCAGGTGCAAGACTTTTATCCGACTCCCGGAACCGCATCGACTGTCATGTTCTACACGGGACTCGATCCGTTCACGGGCAAGGAGATATACACACCCACGGATTACAGAGAAAAGCAGCTTCAGCGCGCTCTTCTCCAGTGGAGACGCCCCGAAAACCGCAAGCTCATCCGCGAGGCGGAGAAATACTGCTCACCCGAGGGCGTAAAGATGCTCCGCGAGCTCACCGGCGGCGCGGAAGCGAAGAGCTCAGGCGACAATCGCGCAAATAACGGTGCGAAGTCGAAGAAATCGGACGACTATCGCACGAACGGTAACGCAAAATCGAAGAAGCCAAACGATTCTCGCACGAACGGCAACGCGAAGTCGAAGAACGCGAGCGATTCTCGCACGAACGGCAACGCGAAGTCGAAGAACGCGAGCGATTCTCGCACG
>CAYWTG010000018.1:0-5575 GCA_964461155.1 uncultured Ruminococcus sp. | reverse complement strand
AACGGCAACGCAAGGTCCAAAAAGCCGAACGATCAACGTCCGAACGGCAACGCAAAATCGAAAAACTCGAACACATATCACGGCAAGGGCGGCGCGAATTCCAAAAAGGCGCAAAATTCGCGCGGCAAGTCGAAGCGGTAACGCTCTGCCGACAAATCGTTCAAAGATCAAAAAGCACGCGCGGATGCTTCAATGCCGCGCACGGCGAGATCACTCAACATACATTTTTGAGGAGTTATACTTATGAAAGTTTTAATGGTCACGATGGCTATGGACATCGGCGGTGCCGAGACTCATATCATCGAGCTCTCGCGTGAGCTCATGCGGCGCGGCGTCGACGTCACCATCGCCTCGAACGGCGGCGCGTACGAGCGCGAGCTTGCCGAATGCGGCATTCCCCACGTCAAGATCCCCTGCCATACCAAAAATCCGATCCTCATGAAGCGTGCATACCGTGAGCTCGAGGAGCTCATCCTGCGCGAGAAATTCGACATTGTCCATGCGCACGCGCGTATTCCCGCTTTCCTCTGCGAAAAGCTTCGCAAAAAATACCGCTTCCGCTTCGTCACCACGGCGCACTACGTGTTCAACCCCTCGTTCCCCTACAACGTGTTCACACGCTGGGGCGAGCGCGCTCTCGCGGTCAGCGAGGATATCAAGGAATATCTCCGCGTAAACTACGACCTGCCGACCGAGAACATCCGCGTCACGGTGAACGGTATCGACCTTAACAAATTCTCTCCCGACACGGACTACTCCGACATCGAGCGCGAGTTCGAGCTGACGGCGGGTGTTCCCCGCATCGTTCACGTGAGCCGCCTCGACGCCGAGCCCGGTGTCATCGCGTTCCGACTCATCGAGGTCATGCCCGAGATCGAACGCCGCCACAGCGGTGTCGAATGCGTCATCGTCGGCGGAGGAAGCGAGTTCGAGCGAGTTCGTGCCGCCGCAGAGGCTATGAACGAGAAGCTCGGCCGACGCGCCGTCATCTTAGCCGGTCCCCGCACCGACATGAACAAATTCGCCGCAGCGGGCGACGTTTTCGTCGGTGTCAGCCGCGCCGCGCTCGAGGCCATGGCGTGCACCGTTCCCGCCGTACTTGCGGGTGCTCGCGGATATATCGGTATCTTCGACGAGTCGAAGCTTTCAAGCTCCATAGAAACGAATTTCTGCTGTCGCGGTTGCGGCGATCTTGAGAATGCACGCTTTGCCGCCGACATTTCCGACGTGCTCTCCATGAGCCCCGACGAGCGTCGCAAGCTCGGCGAATACGGCCGCGAGACCGTGAGACGATACTACTCCGTCTCCACAATGGCCGACGACGCGCTTCGCCTCTACATCTCGGCGGTAAAGCACACCGACATAAACCGAGTCGACCCCGCAGAGCTCGACGACATCGATAAATATCTGAGATTTAACCCCCTCTCCCCGAAAAAGAAGAAGTACGACGTGCTCTTCTCCGGCTACTACGGCTTCGGAAACATGGGAGATGACAGCATCATCGAGGCCGTGCTCGAGAAGCTCCGCGAAAGCGCACCCGATATGCGCATTGCGGCTTTGACGAAGCGTCCGAGCGCAGATTCCGACCGATTCGGCATAAAATGCATCGGACGGATGAACATCCTCCGCGCGGCGTACACAATGCGTCGCTCACGCGTGCTCATCTCGGGCGGCGGAAGCCTGTTCCAGGACACGACGAGCAAGAAGAGCCTCAAATACTACGCGTTCATCGTAAATCTCGCAAAGCACCTCGGAATGCGCGTCTACATCTACGCAAACGGCGTGGGTATCATCAGATATAAGGACAACCGCGACCTCACCGCGAAGACTGTGAAGCGTGCGGACGTCGTCACGGTGCGCGACCGCGCGAGCCTTGATGAGCTCGTCTCGATCGGCGTTCCGCGCGAGAGCGTCTCGCTCAGTGCCGATCCCGCGTTCATGATGGACTCTCTTCCCGAGCACGAGATCGAAGAGCTTCGCCGCAAATGGGGGCTCGCCGACGACGAGGGCTACTTCGCCGTTTCGCTCCGTCGCTTCGACGGCACTCAGAAAGGTGAATATAACGAAAACGAGCTTCTCTCTTCGGTATGTGCGTCCTGCGCCGCCGTCTCCGCGCGTCACGGACTCAAGCCCGTGTTCGTAGTAATGCAGCCGGGACTCGATCTCGAGCTGTCACGCACGGCACACGATCGTCTCCTAAGCGAGCACGGCGTCGACTCTCTCGTAGTCTCGCCGTCCTGCGGTCGCGAGCTTCTCAGCGTTCTTCGCGGAACAAAAGAGCTCTCGGGAGCCAAGTTCGTCTGCGCGATGCGCCTGCATATTCTCTTCTACGCTTGCAGCGCGGCACTTCCCGTGATCGGCCTCTCGCTCGATCCGAAGATCGACGCACTTCTCGATATGTTCGACCATTCGAGCCTCATCGCCGTGCCGAAAGTTACGGCGGAGAATCTCGAGTGCGAGATGGAGAAGATGACCGCGCGTCACTGCGGACAAGCGGACGAGCTCGTCGGCCAAGCCGAGAAATATAAGTCCCTCGCGCTTGAAGATATCGACAGGGTCTTTAAGCTCCTTTCGGAAAATTAAATTGATCGAAGAAAAGCACTCTCGCGGGAAATGCCCCGTGAGGGTGCTTTTTGCATTCTGCGCCTTGCTTTATTTGTACACGCGCTTCCAAAATTTTCCTTTTCGACATACACGCTTCGAGCACTTTATCGCTCCCTCGGCGTTATAATAACGGTAAAAGCTCAGTCTGAAAAGAGGAAACATAAAATGAACAAAAGAATCACCGTTCCGAAAAACGCGCGGTATGCCGCATTTTCTCAGCTCGCACAAGTCACCTCGAGCGCGCTCTGCGGCGTGATCTTCGCCTGCGGCAGACTGCCGGGAGGTGCGTCGCCGTTCGGTATATCACTCGTCTGCGCCGCACGCGGTATGCCGTCCCTCGTCTCCTGCACGCTCGGCGCACTCGTCGGAAGCCTCATCACGTCTTCGCCGATCTGCGCCGCCGTCACCTGCGCCCTCGCCGCTTTGCGATATCTGCTCTGTCTTCTCATCTCCGACGAAAGAGACACGCACGGGCGGACAAGCCTTTCCGAGAAGCTGCGCCGCGTCGATTTCGGCGAATCTCTCCGAGCGCGGATGCTTCTTGCGTCGGCGGGAGTTCTGATCTGCGGAGGGCTCGAGCTGATGTACGAGATCTACAGCCCGTCGTACCTCGCCTCAACTGCGGCTGCGGGAGTCGCCGCACCCGCGCTCGTTTATCTGTACGGCGAAGCCGCGCGCAAGTCGGGTGACGCGATCTCACGCGGCGCGGCAAGCATGGCGTTTTACGTCGGAGCTGTGCTCGGCGCGGCGAATTTTCTGCCGTTTGTCGATCTCTCGCTCCCCGTCGCGTTCGCTGTCACCGTGGCCGCCGTCCGCCGTCGCGGAGCCATGTGGGGACTGCTCGTCGGAGTCGTGCTCGGACTTTTCTGCCCGAGTGAAGCCTCGCTCGTCCTCGCCGTTGCCGCCCTCGGTGCCGCGCCGATCTCACGCACATCCCCTGCGGCAAGCGTCGCGTGCGCGCTGATATCGTCGTCCGCTTGGCTTTTATACTCTCACGGTCTGTCGGCTCTAAGCGGCAGTATACCGAAGCTCATCGTGAGCGCAAGCATCAGTGCCGTCGTCTGCTCGTCGGGCCTGATTGTGCCGCAAAGCGCGAAAAAGTCGAGCGACGAGCCGTCGCACGGAGTCTCGGTGCTCCTCGAGAGTGAGCTTTATCGCAGGATGCACAGCCTGTCGGCGGGATTCTCGAGCCTCTCCGAGGTGCTCTACCGACTTTCCGAGCGCGAGTGCCGCCCGGACGAGGGTGAGCTTTACGAGCTGTGCCGCGCATCGTTTGACGAGTATTGCTCAAAATGCGGAATGCGCACGGCCTGCTTCGAACACGAGAGATCTCCTGCGCCCGAGCTGTGCTCGAAGATGGTTCGCGCGCTGAAAAGCGACGGGCACGTGTCCGCCGCTCTCGTTTCACGCGAGACGGCCTCGCGATGCTTTAACATGAGCATGATAATCGACAGCGTGAACGCCGCGTTCTCGCGCCTTGCCGCTCAGTCCCGCCTTTACGACAGAACCGCCGTCGTCGCCTCCGATTACGAATTGACGGCACGCGTCCTCGAGGAGGCTGCGGGAGCGTCTCCCGAAAATGCCGCGTGCGATGCCGTGCTCGGCGAAAGGCTGCGGCGTGCGCTCGCGGAAAGCTCGCTTTACAGCGACTCGCTTTGCGTATTTTCAGGCAGACAGCTCCGCGCCGTTGCCGTCGGCGTTGACGTAAACCGATGCCGAGCTCATGAGCGTGAGATCGTTCGCGCGGCCGAAAAAGCCCTCGGTCGGCGCATGAGCTCTCCCGAATTTGCCGTCGACGGGCGCGTCATCACGATGACGCTCTCCGCCGCTCCCGCGTTCTCCGTCTCATGCGGCAGGGCGAGCGTCGCAAAATCCGCACTTTCCTCGCGGCGGCGGGACGACGAGGCAAAAACGCGAGTCTTCTCGCTTGAACGCGGCGGACTCGAGAATCGCACCTTCGATTGTCGCGGGCTCGGGAAGATATCGTCGGCCGACTGCGGCGATGTCATAAACGCGTTTGAAACGGACGACGGGCGATTTTTCATGATGATCTCCGACGGGATGGGCACGGGTCGCGAGGCCGCGCTCTCATCGGGGATCTGCGCGGTGTTCGTCGAAAGACTGCTGTGCTCGGGCGCGACGATGGACACCTCGCTGAAGCTTTTAAACTCACTTCTTCGCGCCCGAGGGGACGAGTGCTCGGCGACGATCGACTTGCTTGAGCTTGATCTCATCGGCGGCAAAGTCAGACTCGTGAAAAGCGGAGCCGCGCCGTCTTTCGTCGTCCGCGACGGCAGGCTCTTCCGACTCCAGTCGAAGACCGTCCCGATCGGCATTCTTCGCGCGCTCGACGCGGAGCTTATAAACTTCGAGGTCGTCGAGGGAGATCGCATTATAATGCTCTCGGACGGCGTCGCAAAAAGCTTCGAGGACTGCCCGTGGCTCTACGAGCTTCTCGGCGGCGAGCTGACTCTCGGCACGGACGCCGACGGCATAGCTCGTGCGATACTTAAAAATGCCGTCGAAAACGGCGCGTGCGACGACATCACCGCAGGCGTCATCCTCGTCGGCCGCACCGGCGAGTGATCACGGAACGCCGAAGAGAGCGAGCGTCGTGTTTATCACAAAGCAAAGCGCGTAGCCGAAGATCGTCGGGAGGGCAAAGGAGAGGAAAACGGGCAGTCGAGCGCGGCTTTCGCGCTTTACGGTCACGAGCGTCGTGAGGCACGGAAAGTGAAAAAGAGTAAAGACCACGGCGCATAAAAGCGAACGGACTCCGACTCCGGAGGCGGCAAAGATTTCGCCCGTCGCGGAGATCGACATCGCCTCGCCGAAAAGCTCGCCTCCCGTGTACCCCGCTATCATGAGCGGCAAGGTGAGCTCCGCTGCCGGCAACGCGAAGATGAATGCCGAGAGCATCACCCCGTCAAGCCCCGCCGTGCGACCGAGGGCGTCAAGTGCCCCCGCGATA
>CAYWTG010000017.1:0-13112 GCA_964461155.1 uncultured Ruminococcus sp. | reverse complement strand
AGATATCCGCGTCTTCGACAAGTGCATACTCTTTCTCGGTGTATGTGCTGTAGCCCGCAGGCTCTGTGTATGCCGTGTCGAAGTCAAGTCCGTCACCGACTCTGAATCGCTGGATTATCGTCGCGAACTGCTCGCGTGTCGCGCCGCTTCTCGGTTTGAGCGTTTTCTTCGTCACACCCGTGATGAGTCCGACGGAGTTCGCCCAAGACATGGCGTCGCGCGCGTAGGAGTGTACCTGCTTGTAGTCGGAATATCCCGTGATATCCTTTCTCGAATCGGTCTTCACGTATTCAAGCGAAGCATATCTCATGAAGATCGTCGCGAGCTGCTCTCTCGTCACAGGGTCGTTCGGAGCGAATTTTCCCGTCTCGACACCGTTTACGACATCGCGGCTCTCCGCCCAGATAACGGCACTTGCGAACCAGTCGCCTTTTTTGACATCTTTAAATTTCGGCTGATAGGTGGTTTCGGGCGAGCCCTTGAAGCGATAGAGAACCATCACCGCCATGGCGCGTGTTACGACAGTCTCGGGCTCGAACTTTCCTCCGCCCGTTCCCTGCATATAGCCGTTCTCGGTAACGTACTCGATCTGCGGCCAGCTCCACCTCGACGTTTTTACGTCCTTGTACGGCGATGTCGAGCTTTGAGCCGCCCCCGCCGAGCCGACAAGCGTTCCCGTCGCCGTGATAAGCGCGAGAAGTGCCGACAAAAATCTGCGTTTCTTCATTTCCTGATCCTTTCGTTTTTTCACGTTCGTATTCGGAGAACTCTCCGTGTTAAGCGTAGTATATCACAAGGCGACGGAAATATCAACATTTTTCGAACAAAGCTCGATAAATTTCAGCACGTCGCACAGTTTCGAGCTTCTCACTTTGTGTATTTTGACGATGCGTTTTTCCTACCTCACGCGTTTGCGGCAAGGCACGCCCGGCAAGGGTGAATTTAAGCGGCGCAAGCTCGCGTCGGCGTGAGTCGACAAGGCGGCGCAAAGGCGGCATGAAGCCGGCGCAAAATGCCCGAAATCCCGCTCGAAATCAAGAAAAATTCGCTCAGCGCGGCACGAATTTGGCCCCTTGTGTTGAAGTCGGCGCACTTTTGTGGTATTATATATATAAGTATACTCCCCGCCGTGTACACGTGTGCCGATATCGGTCGCGCCGCGGCGGCTGATACATATTTCAAACAAACAAGAAAACGGAGAAAATCAAAATGAAGCAAAACCGCAAAAACTCCGCCGCAAAAGCTCTGCTCATCGGCTCGATCTGTGCCGCCGTGCTTGCCGTCGCGGCATCCGTGCTCTATTTTTTCGCTTACCGCAATTGCTACGACGTGACTTTCCGCCACTATGAGACGGGCTGTGCTTTCCCGTACATCTACGGCTTTATGATGCTCGGCGTCGCCGTCATCTTCGGTGTCGTCGCGCTTTACTTAAACCGTCCGAGCGTCGAATTTTCTCCCGAGGTCAAAAACCGCGATATGTTCGGCCTGTGGCTTTGCGCGTTCATGTTTATCGTCTTCGCGCTGTATTCGCTTTTCGGAAGCACCGCCGACGCGACGGCAGTCTCGTTTAAAGAGGTCACCGCTGTCGGACGCATCTGCGACACGCTTCTCCCGCCGCTCGCGCTTCTTTCCGCGCTCTCGCTCTTTCTCGCGGTATCCGATCGCACAAGATGCACGACGCTCCACGCCGTTGCGGCCTTTTCTCCCGTGCTTTGGTCGATCGGCCTCGTTTTGAAGTATTATTTCGACCTTGACGAAATGACGTTAAACGACCCCGAGCTCAATCTCACAATGGTCGCTCTCGCGGGTCTCGTCGTCTTCTTCCTCAACGAATGCCGCTTCGCGCTCGGCATCGCCACTGCGGCAACAACGGTCTTTGCCGCATCGGTAGCTATATTTTTAACGGGCGGCATCACCGTCGCAAGATGTGTGCTTTTCCGCACCGACGCGCTCGTCATCCCGACGCCCATCGAATCCGCCGTATTCCTCGCATCGGTCGTGCTCGCCGTCTGCCGCCTTATCTCGCTTTACTCACACCTCAAGCACTGCACGTCGTCAAGCGACGAATGCTACGAATGCGAATGCGGCTGTTGCACCTCCGACACATCCGACACCGACTGCGCACTGTAAACAGATTCGACGAAAGGAAAACCGAGTTTATGGATAACTTTGCATTTTCAAACGGAACCGACACGGAAATAATCGATAAAGCTTCGCTCGGTGCTTCGGAGAACACTTCGTCAGCCTCCGAGAACACTTCCTCGGAGAACACCTTCTCCGAAAGCACCTTCTCGAAGGACGAGCTTCGTCGCATCGACGAGTACGCCGCGGAGCTCGACATCACCGACAGCACCTCGGCTCTCTGCTACGGCGCGGACGCGCAAAAACGTCTCGCCGACTTTTCCGAAAGCGCGCTCTCCGGCGCAAAAGTCCGCGACCTCGGCGAAACGGGCGACATGATAACGTCGCTCATGGACTCTCTGCGCGACATCGACGAGGATGACGGCGGATTTCTCGGACTCTTCCGCCGCACGCGCGGCAAGATCGAGCGCATGAAAACGAGATACTCAAAAGCCGAAAAGAGCGTCGACGAGATCACCGAGCTTCTCGAGCGTCACCAGATCACGCTCATGAAAGACATCAGCGTGCTCGACGATCTTTACGACATGAATCTCGATTATATAAAAGAGCTCACTCTCCGCATTGCCGCAGGCAAAAAGAAGCTTTCGCATGAGAGAGAAGTCACCCTCCCCGCTCTCCGCGAAAAGGCGAAAGCCTCCGCTCTGCCCGAGGACGCACAGGCCGCAAGCGATTTTGCCGATATGTGCACTCGCTTCGAGCGTCGTCTGCACGATCTCGAGCTGACGCGCACCGTGGCTGTGCAGACGGCTCCGCAGATCCGCCTCATCCAGAATAACGACGCCGTGATGACAGAGAAGATCCAGTCCGTCATCATGAACACGATCCCGCTGTGGAAGAGCCGCATGGTCATCGCGCTCGGGATCGCTCATTCAAACGACGCGATGAAAGCTCAGCGCGCTGTCTCCGACATGACAAACGAGCTTCTCAAAAGCAACGCCGAGGCACTGAAAAACGCCACCGTCGAGGTCGCACGTGAAAGCGAGCGCGGCATCGTCGACATGGAAACGCTCACCGCCGCAAACGAAGCTCTCATCTCCACACTTGACGAGGTCAAAAAAGTTCAGCTCGACGCGCAGAGCCGCCGCCGCGAGGCCGAAAGCGAGCTTTCCCGCATCGAAAACGAGCTTCGTGAGAAGCTCATGGAAATGTCCGCGCCGACAGCGGACGTCAAAACCGACGAAAACTGATATTCACTCCCTTTTTGCCTAAACCCCAAAAGAAAGGAATATTTGAAAATGAAATCACGCCGCTCTCTCCGACTGATCTGCACTCTTTTCGTGCTTATCTTCGCTCTCGGAGCTCTCACACCGAGCTTTGCCTACCCGTCGCACACCGACTATCTCTCGGACGGCGCGGAAGTCCTCGATGACGGAACCGAACGCTCATTCAAGGAGATCTCCGCCGCGCTCAAAACCGACCGCCATGTAAATCTCGCGCTTTGCACAGTGCAGAGCACGGGCGGCGAGTCAATCGACGCATATGCCTCCGCGCTCTTCTCGAGCTGGGAGGTCGGTCACGGCCTTCTCATCCTCATCGTAACCGAAAACGGCAGCTACTACGCCGTGCCCTCAAGATCTCTTGAGGAATACCTGCCGAACGACAAGCTTGCCGATATCGTGAACACGACGATGGAGACTTACGTCGCTCAAAGCGACTACTCCGGTGCCGTCTCGTCGGTCAGCCGCGCCCTGTCCGACTACATAAACGAGAACGTCCCGAAAGATTTCGGCGTTCAAAAGACGTATATGCCGACCGCACTCAAGGTCATTCTCATAATAGTCGTGATAGTAGCTCTGCTTCTCATCGCGGGCTACATCGTGCTCGTTTATCTTGAGCGCAAAAACGCTCAAAGACAGCGCATGATGCTCGAGATGCGACGCCGTCGCGCGGGTGAAATGCCCCGCCGCGCACCCGCAAACAGACCTTATAATCAAAACTCCTCGCAAATGCCGCGCCGAAATGCTCCTCGCCCCTACCCCGACTCTCGCGTCGCTCCGCGTGACGACATGAGAAGAGGCGCGCCTCGCCCGAACGGCGCAAATACCGGTGTTTACACCGGCGCAAGAGGCGGAGCAAGTGGTGCGATGACCGACAATGCTCGCTACGGTGTCGACGCACGTCGCGCACCTCAAAGCGCGCAAGATCCCGGAAGCGCACGAAACTATCCCGCGCGTCAAAACGCACCTTATCGCAATATGCAGAGTGTCGCGTACCCGAACGATCTTTCGCAAAATCAGGCTACCGGTGCGGTGAACTTTCCTCGGAGCACCGACCGCACGGTAAGTGACAACTACGACAAGGCGGCGACCGTGCAGATCAGCACCGCCGACATTCGCGCGGTACGCGGAGGACGCAGCAAGTTCTACGACGGAACACAGTAAAACACGAAAAAGGACATACAAGTGACATCTATTTCAACAAACGGCATCTCTTTCGGAAGCGGTGTCGACACGATACTCCGCGATGTGACGTTTTCTCTTGAGGAGGGCGACCGCTTAGGCGTCGTCGGCGTCAACGGAAGCGGAAAATCGACACTGCTCCGCATACTGTCGCGTGAGCTCGAGCCCGACTGCGGCGAGCTGTACACGGCAAAAGGCAGTACTGTGGGAATACTTCATCAGAACGATGCCTTCAATATTATAAGCGGCGCGGGCGACACCGTCCTCGAGCAAATGTACGCCGCTTTTCCCGAGCTTCTCGCTCTTGAGGAGAGGATAGCTCAGGTCGAGCGCGCACTTGAAGCCGAGCGTGATCCCGAGCGCACCTTAAAGCTCTCCGATGAGCTCGAGAGTGCGAACAAACGCTACGGCGAGCTCGGCGGACTTTATTTTCGCTCACGTTGCCGCAGTATGCTCACATCTCTCGGCTTTGACGAGTCGTATCACTCTCTCCCGATATCGGGAATGAGCGGGGGACAGCGAACGAGGATCGCGCTTGCGCGTCTTTTGGCGCGTGAGGTCGACATTTTGCTCCTCGACGAGCCGACAAACCACCTCGACTCCGAAACGCTCGAATGGCTCGAGGAACACCTCGCTTCATATAAAAAGACCGTCATCGTCGTCTCGCACGACCGATATTTTCTCGACCGCGTATCGACGAAGACGCTCGATGTGGAAAATCACACGGTGAAGCTCTACGGCGTGCCGTACTCGCTTTACACCGAGCAAAAGCGGCGCGACCGCGAGATCGCCGAGAAGAAGTACGAGCTTCAGCAAAAGGAGATCGCGCGACTCGAGGCGTTCATCGAAAATCAGCGCAGGTGGAACCGCGAGAGAAACATCATCGCCGCCGAGAGCCGCGAAAAGGCTATCGCGCGAATGGAAAAGGTCGAACGTCCCGCCGACGAGCCGAAATCGATCAGCTTTTCGATAGATTCATCCGGAGAGAGCGGCAACGACGTGCTCGAACTCAAAAATCTGGCAGTGCGCTTCCCCGGACGCGAGCTGTTTTCAAATCTCGAGCTTCTGCTCAAAAAGCGCGACCGACTTTTCATCATGGGTAAAAACGGTTGCGGAAAGTCGACGCTCATTCGCATACTCATGGGAATGATGTCGCCGTCCTCCGGCACGGTCGAGTTCGGATATAACGTGACCGTCGGCTACTACGCGCAGGAAAATCAGAGCCTCGTCGAAGAAAATACCGTCCTCGAGGAGCTGTGGAGCGCGCACCCGAATCTCACTCAGACCGAGATCAGAAATACTCTCGCCATGTTCATGTTCCGCGGAGACGACATCGAAAAGCGCGTGTCCGTCCTCAGCGGAGGCGAGAGAGCGAGACTGACTATTGCGAAACTCATCCTCTCGAAGATGAATCTTCTCATTCTCGACGAGCCGACCAACCACCTCGACATCGCCTCGCGCGAAGCTCTCGAGAACGCGCTCGAAGCCTTCCCCGGCACGCTCATCGCCGTCTCGCACGACCGATACTTCGTAAAGCGTCTCGCGACGCGCTTTGTCACGCTGTCTCCCGACGGATGCCGACAGTTCTTCGGCTCTTACGATTCGTTTAAAAATCAGCTCGAATCGCGCACGGAGGCCTCCGAAAGTGCGCCCGCCGCGCAAAATCTCGGCGGAAAGGAAGAGTATCTTCGCCGCAAAGCGGAAAGCGCAAAGCTTCGCCGCGCTCAGCGTCGTCTTGAGACGATAGCCGACGAATGCGACAAACTCGAATCCCGACTTGTCGAGCTTGATGACGCGCTGTGCGGCCCCGAGGGCTCCGACTACAAACGCGCCGCCGAGCTTTCGGACGAAAAATGCACCGTCGAAGACAGACTGATGCAGCTTTATGAGGAGGAAGAAGAGCTTCGCGAGCTTACGTCATCGCTTTAAGGCTCATTTTGTGTTATGCTTGATCTTCTTGCACTGCAAAAGCAGTTTTTACTCTCACATATAGAAAAGGGCGACAGCGTCGCCGATTTCACGATGGGCAACGGATACGACACCGTGTTTTTGTCAAACGCGGTCGGCGAGACCGGCCACGTCACGGCATTCGACATCCAGCCGTCGGCACTTGAGTCGACCTCGGCGAATCTCCGCCGCAACGGATGCCCGCCGAACTGGCGACTTATCTGCGCCTCGCATCACAGGGCGAAAGAGTTCATCACCTCGCCGATCAAGGCGGGAATGTTCAATCTCGGCTATCTGCCGGGCTCCGGGAACAAGGCTCTCACCACCGCGCGAAGCACTACTCTCCCCGCCGTCGCCGATGCCATCGATCTTTTGGACGTGAACGGAGTTCTTCTCGTCGCGGTCTACCCGGGACATCCCGAGGGCGCGTCGGAGGGACGTGAGCTGACCGAATATTTCGGCACGATCTCGCGCTTTAAATTCACGATCACGCAGATTCGTATAGTAAATTCGCCCGACAGCCCGTTTTTCACGGTCATCGAGCGAGCAAAATAAAATCGCGTATTTATATTAAATGAAAGGAGGGCGGTCTTGATGGGCAAAAGACCCCTGCAAAACGCGGGATATCCGCCTCGCGACATTTACACCGACGCACGCGATCCATACTCAAGAGTAGCAGAATCACGCACTAACGCTCGCAGACCCGCCGCTCCTCAGTACGGCGCACGGACAGAAAGTCGTCAGCAATATGATCCGAGAATGCAAAGTCGCGGGCAGTATGACCCGCGTATGCAAAGCCGTCAGCAGCATGATCCCCGGATGCAAGGACGTCAGCAGTATGATCCCCGGATGCAAGGACGTCAGCAGTATGATCCGCGTATGCAAAGCCGTCAGCAGTATGATCCGCGTATGCAAAACCGTCAGCAGTATGACCCGCGTATGCAAAGCCGTCAGCAGTATGACCCGCGTATGCAAAGCCGCGGACAGTATGACGCGCGATACGGCTCGCGGGGATATGATTCCCGCTATAATACGCCTCCGCGACGCGCGGCAAACGATCCGTATACCGCAGAGCTTCGTCGACGCGAACGTGCGGAGCGCGAACGTCGTCGTGCCGCAGAACGCGAAAGGCTCCGTCGGCTCGAGCTTGAATTAAAAAAAGCGAAAAGAGCCCGCCGCCGTCAGCTTCGCCGAGTATTTTTCGGCAGAGCGGCCGTCACGGGCGTCATCTTCCTGATACTCGCGTCTGTGCTGTGCGGAATACTCACGTTAAACTTCAACTATACGCCCGACCGCGCTCCCGCGAATATCAGCTACGTCTTCGGAGGCGCGGACAAATTCGTCAGAAAGGTGTCTTCCGCCACCGCGATGAATGACGGGCACGTCATGATATCGTTTAACGACATCGCCGACTATCTTGATCTCTACGTCATCGGTGACTCCGACGGCATGAAATACGTCTTCCCGTCGGACGGGATCGGAAGCGAGGGCACAGGCCGCGAGGACACTGTCAAATTTATAAATAGCAGCCGCACGGCGTATATAAACTCCCGCGAGATCACGCTCGACTGCGAAAACCGCCTTGTCGGCGAAGAAATGTGGGTGTCACTCAGCTTTGCCGAGCAGTATTTAAAACAGCTCGACATAGTCTGCAGCGACGGCAAGGTCGAAGTCGCACGACTCGAAGACCCCGAGCTTTCGACGAAGAAAGAGCCCGTGTATTTGGAAGTTTCGCTGTCGCTGAAAAGCGAAGCCGCACTCGCCTCTCTCTCCGACCCGAGCCAAAACGAAAACAGCAGTACCGTCCGCGAGCCTGTCGTATTCACGACCGATCTTTCCGCGTATGAAAAGTACATGGCTCCCGAAAACGAAGAAGAGTATCTGACCTTGGTAAACGCGTCATCCACGCTTGACTCAAGCTTTGTTCCCGAGGATCTCGTGAACATCACCGCGACCCGCAACGACGGTCGCGAGACGCAGATGATGCGCGCCTCTGCCGCATACGCTTTAGAGGCACTGTTTCTCGAGATGGAGGCGGCCGGATTTTCGGACGTGTCCGTCACAAGCGGATACCGCTCATACGAGTCTCAGCTTGCGCTTCACGAGCAGTACATAAACGACGAAATGGCGCGCGACCCGTCGCTCGACCGCGACGCGGCAAAAGCACTTGTGCTCACATACTCGTCTGCTCCCGGCACGAGCGAGCATCAGTCGGGACTCTGCGTCGATATGCACAACCTTCTGAGTGCCGACGTCTCATATGCCGAGACGGAGTCATATAAGTGGCTCACGGAAAACGCGTGGAAGTTCGGATATATTCTCCGATATCCCGAGGACAAGACCGATGTCACGGGCATCTCGTTTGAGCCTTGGCACTGGAGATTCGTCGGACGCGAAAACGCGAGAGCCATGCGCGAACGCGCTCTTTGCCTTGAAGAATACGTAATGACGACGGAGGGTGCAGGTGACTGACAAAAACGACAATATATGTGAGCCGACGCGCGAAATATCGCCGGTGGCATATATAAAAACCGACCTCAAAAACAAATTCGGCATACCGCGACAGAGCGGGCGCATCAGTGCCCTTGTCGGCAGGATCGAATTTGTGCCCGAGTGGCGAAACGCCGACGCCGTCCGCGAGCTCGACGGATTTTCCCACCTGTGGCTCATCTTTGACTTTTCAAAGGCTCACAAGGAAAAGCCCGCGCCGACCGTGCGCCCGCCGCGACTCGGCGGAAATCGACGCGTTGGCGTATTCGCGAGCCGCTCGCCGTTCCGCCCGAACTCTCTCGGGCTCTCGTGCGTAAAGCTCGAGAAGATCGAGCACACGAAAAACTCGGGTACTGTGCTCGTCGTGTCGGGTGTCGATCTGCTCGACGGCACGCCGATCTACGACATAAAGCCTTACATCCCCTACGCGGACTGCGTCCCCGATGCCGTCGGCGGATATGCGGATGCAGAGGCCGAGCATCGGCTCGAAGTCGACTTTCCCGAAGAGCTTGCGCGTCTTCTCCCGGACAGCTCATATGACGCCGTGACGGCCATGATCGCGGACGATCCCCGCCCGGCATACATAAACGACCCGCTTCGCGAATACACCGTCACTTACGGTGACAACGAAATCGATTTTCATATTGACGGCAGCTGCGCTCACGTTTACCGAGTTCGACGCGTCGCCGATATCGCAAACAGCCCCCATTAAAGAAAGGACATCATCATGCAACGTGAAAGACTCGGCTCGAGGATAGGCTTTATCCTCATCTCAGCAGGCTGTGCCATCGGCCTCGGCAACGTGTGGCGTTTTCCGTATATCGTAGGCGAATACGGCGGCGCGGCGTTTATCATCATCTATCTCGCATTTCTTCTTCTGTTCGGACTTCCGATAATGACCATGGAATTCTCCGTCGGCCGCGCGAGCCGTCAGAGCATCATGGGCTCGTTTAAGGTGCTCGAGCCTCGCGGCACGAAGTGGCACCTCTTCGGTGGCATCGGCATGGCGGGAAACTATCTGCTCGTCATGTTCTACACGGTAGTCACGGGCTGGATGTTCGCGTACTTTTTCAAGACGATCCGAGGCGACTTCGTGTCGCTTGACGCGGCCGGCGTGACCGAGGAGTTCGTCTCGCTCACCTCAAATCCGTGGATCCTCACCGTGTTCATGCTCCTCACGGTATTCCTCGGCTTTGCCGTCTGCTCGCTCGGCGTACAGCGCGGAGTCGAAAAGGTGACGAAAGTCATGATGGTCGCTCTTCTTCTGATCATCGCGGTGCTTGCCGTTCACAGCATGACGCTCGACGGAGCTACAGAGGGGCTTCGCTACTATCTCATCCCCGATTTCTCGAAGATGGAGGGGCGTGTCGGCGAGGTCATATTTGCCGCGCTCGGTCAGGCGTTCTTCACGCTTTCGATCGGTATGGGCTCGATGGCTATCTTCGGAAGCTACATCAGCCGTGACCGCAGTCTGCTCGGCGAGTCGGTGACCATCGCCTCTCTCGACACGTTCGTCGCGATAATGGCAGGTCTTATCATAATCCCCGCCTGCTCCGCTTACGGGATCCCCTCCACAGCGGGTCCCGCGCTCATCTTCGAGACGCTCCCGGTCGTGTTCAACAATATGTCCGGCGGACGCGTGTGGGGCGCGATGTTCTTCTTATTCATGATCTTCGCCGCCATGTCCACGATCATCGCGGTCTTCGAGAACATCGTCTCATGCTGCATGGACGGCTTCGGCTGGAGTCGCAGAAAAGCAAGCCTTGTGAATCTCGTGCTCGTCTCCGTGCTCTCCATGCCCTGCGTGCTCGGATTCAACGTGCTCTCGGGCTTCACTCCTCTCGGCGCGGGCTCTACCGTGCTCGATCTCGAGGACTTCATCATCAGTAACAATATCCTGCCGCTCGGCTCGATCGTGTACATCCTCTTCTGCACGACGCGTCGCGGTTGGGGCTATGACGGATTTATCGAGGAAGCGAACACCGGTCGCGGAATCAAGTTCCCACGTGCGCTTCGCGTGTATGTGAAGTACGTACTTCCGCCCGTCATCCTCATTCTCTGGATTCAGGGATATATCTCAAAATTCTTCTAAAGCAAAAAACTCCCGCCGAGACGTGTGTGCACCCGAATTTGTCGGGCATACACCGCGCTCGGCGGGTATTTTTTTGTTTTAAGCTAACACTTTTCGAGCTTTTTGCGGGCGTCGGCTTCGGCACGCCGATCCGCTCTTCGCGCGGCAGTGTCATGCAGAGCTGTATTTTCGCCGCAGACTTTGTCAGAAGCTTATCTTGCTTTTTCTGAAGACGCGCTCGAGTACAACTCCGAGTACGACTCCGAACGCGCCCTGCACGGCGTTCGCGGGAATATTCACAAGGGATGCGGCAAAGCCGTAGAGCACGCCCTCGAAGACGAAATATCCGAAAATCATCACGCACTCTGCGATGACAGCCGAGACGACGTGCGGCACGATGCCCGCTTTATTTTTACCGAAAAGGCGAAGTGCTCCGAGTGCACACAGCGCGACGGCTCCCTTTATCGCAAAAGTTGCGGGAGCGTACAGTATGTAGCCCGAGAACACGTCGGCAAGAGCGGAACCGATTCCCGCGGCAAGAAAGGCGTAAAACGGCGAAAGCGTAAAGCCGCAAAGCAGGACAACGCAGTCTCCGAGGTTCACATATCCGTTGAGCGGTGAGGGTACTTTAATGAGCATGGTAGCGACGCAGACGAGCGCGGCGAGCATAGCAGAGGTAACAAGATTTCTTACGGTATTCTTCTCTTTCATTTTAAAACTCCTCCGTGTATCGATGTATTTTTACTTGTTTGTCTCGACACACATTCGCCATCGTTTTGTAAGAAGCACCATGGTATAACATCCTTTCTATGATAGTGATATTATATTCCCGCGCGGAAATTTTGTCAAGAGAGTGCTCTGAATAAAAATTCTCACGAAGTACGGCAAGTTTTCGCCTTGTGCGACAAAAAGCTGAACAAAAACGAAATCGTGGTAGCGAAACGAGGGTAAATCTCCGCACGGAGCCGTCCGACGCACGTTGCGATTTTCTCATATTCTCCCGAGCGACGCACGTACCGCTCTGCGGAAAACTGCTCGAAATTTGCGTCTTCGCGCGTGTAGCGACACGAAAAAGGCTCACTTTTCACGCGTAAGATCGCGAAAAACGAAAAAAGCGAAAGTTTTCCGTGCAAAACACGGAAAACTTTCGCTTTTTAATGTGAGGTATTTTAAAAATCAGATGCCCTTCTTGCTGCGCTCGATGTGCTCGAGTTCGCTCTCGTTGTAGGTGATGGTTCTACCCGGGATGGGCATGAGCTTCTGGCTGATAACGTCGATGATGCCGTCTGCCTGCGGGAAGTAGTGCTTCTCGAGCTCGAACGCGGGTGTGATCCAGTTGCGCGAGCCGAATACTGCCGGCGGTGCGTCGAGGTAGTCGAAGCACATCTCCGTGATGTTCGACGCCATATCTCTCATGACGGAGTTACGGTCGACCGCGTCTCCGACGATGATGATCTTACCGGTCTTCTTGACGGACTCGATGACCTTTTCATAGTTGAACGGGACGATGGAGCGCGTGTCGATGACCTCGGCGGAGATTCCGTACTCGCTCTCGAGCGTCTTTGCAGCGTCGAGTGCGCGGTAAAGTGTCGCGCCGATGGTGAGGATCGTAACGTCGCTTCCGACGCGCTTAACATCGGGATCGCCGAAGTCGACCTCGTAGTAATCTGTCGGAACTCCGCCCTCGTGGAACTGCTCGCCGACGTCGTAGATTCTCTGAGATTCAAAGAAGATAACGGGGTCGGTGCCGTTGAGAGCCTGATTCATAAGTCCCTTTGCGTCATAAGGCGTTGCGGGGAAGCAGACCTTGAGTCCGGGGATATGAGCGGTGAGAGCCGTCCAGTCCTGCGAATGCTGTGCGCCGTACTTCGATCCGACGGAAACGCGGACGATAACGGGCATTTTGAGGATTCCGGCAGACATCGACTGCCACTTTGAAAGCTGATTGAAGATCTCGTCTCCGGCGCAACCGATAAAGTCGGCGTACATCAGCTCGACGATAGCTCGGCCGCCCGCCATAGCGTAGCCGACCGCGCTTCCGACGATAGCGGACTCGGAGATCG
>CAYWTG010000016.1:2262-13255 GCA_964461155.1 uncultured Ruminococcus sp. | reverse complement strand
TGGAGTAAGGGATAACATACATTGTTCTGCCCTTCATGGAGCCCTTGTAGAGCTTGTTGAGCTTTGCGTACATCTCGGCGGGATCCATCCAGTTGTTGATGTTACCGGCCTCTTCCTTTGTGGGTGTGCAGATATAGGTTCTTCCCTCAACGCGAGCGACGTCGTTGATAGCGGTTCTGTGGAGGTAGCAGTTGGGGAGGAGCTCCTCGTTGAGCTTGATGATCTCGCCTGTGGAGCACGCCTCTGCGCGAAGTGCCTCAGCCTGCTCGTCGCTGCCGTCGATCCAAACGATGTGGTCGGGCTGTGTTACAGCGGCCATCTCGTCGATCCATGAGAGAACGTATTTATTGTTTGTCATTTCTTGTCTTCTCCTTTTCCGGATTTTATTACAGAATAAGTATACCCCATTTCGATGAAAAAATCAATACGCTACATTAAATTTAAGTTATCTTTTTACAGTTTATTAATATTAGCGAGGTCATGCGGCGAGCCGAATGCGCTTCTTTTGATTTGCGATAAAAAACACCTCTCACAAAATCGGAGAGGTGTTTCTTTATCATGCTATGAGTTTCGGAATCACTTGTCCTCTTCGCAGTCGTCGTCATCGTCGCCGATGAGGGGGCTCTGGCAAGAGGGGCATACTACTTCCTCGGGGTCGCAGGACTCGTCGAAGTAGATCTTCTCGCCGCACGACGGGCACATAGCGCAGAAGAACTCGCCCTCGTCGTCATCGTCGCAGCAGCAACAATCGCAGTCGCAGTCGTCATCGTCGTCGCAACAGCAGTCGCAGTCGCAATCGTCGTCGATGTCGTATACGATCTCTTCGATTCCGCCGAGATCCTCGTCGATCTCCTCGATGTAGTCGTTAAGAGTGTCGACAGTCTCGTTAAGAGTCTCGATCTCGTGTGCCATCTCGTCGATAACGGAGACGAGCTTTGCGATGATCTTGTTCTCGGGCTTTGTCTCGTCAAGTGAGAGACCCTCAAGCAGCCCATTGAGGTAAGCTGTCTTTTCTGTCATGCTCATTTTAAATTATTCCTTTCGTATGTTTACGCTCTCTCGAGATACTCGGAGGTACGTGTATCGATCTTGAGCATATCGCCTGTGTTGATGAAGAGCGGTACGCGGATCGTAGCACCTGTCTCGACGGTAGCGTTCTTTGTCGCGCCTGTAGCTGTATCGCCGCGAACGCCGGGCTCTGTGTCGGTTACTTCGAGAACAACGAACATCGGAGGCTCAACCGCGAAGGGCTTATCCTTGTAAGAGTTGATGCGGCAGATCATCTCCTCCTTGACGAACTTGAAGTTGTCGCCGATGAGGTCCTTACCGATCGGAACCTGCTCGTAGGACTCCATGTCCATGAAGTAGTAAAGGTCGCCGTCGTTGTAGAGGTACTGCATCTCCTTGCGGTCGATGTGTGCGTCCTGATACTTGTCGGTGGGGTTGAAGGTCTTCTCGATAACAGCACCG
Source organism: uncultured Ruminococcus sp. (assembly GCA_964461155.1). Classification (GTDB taxonomy): domain Bacteria; phylum Bacillota; class Clostridia; order Oscillospirales; family CAG-272; genus RUG11130. The sequence goes on along the minus strand of CAYWTG010000016.1, from coordinate 11,785 downwards.
GTGATGACGTTGCGAAGCTTCGTTCTTACGAAAGCCGCACCCTTTCCGGGCTTAACGTGCTGGAACTCGATGACCTGCATAACCTGGCCGTCCATGTCAAATGTGATTCCGTTTTTGAAATCTCCTGCTACTACCATAAATACTGTGTGCCGTCTCGGACGGCAACTCCTTTCAAAATATGCATTATTACACTACTTACTCACATTATATAATATTTTGGCCTGTTTTTCAAGTAGTAGACGCGTATTTTTCTTTCAAAGACAAAAAAAGTTTTTCCGCGTTTCAAAATTCGCCCACCCCCTTGCAAATACACCTCGAATATGCTATACTGTTAGCAATGTCGGGGCCGGCGCAAGGCTCCGAAAACTCCCGAATATAAAGGATGGTAACAAAATGGGCTATAATGATGTCTATTTGGTCGAGAAGACGCGCGAGAGCGCGGGTGCGGACGAGCGTACTCCGTCGAGAGCGCAGTATTTCTCTTGGATCAACAACACAAACGAGGGCTCGAGCGAGCGTCAGACGCTCATAAACTTCGACTACTTCCGCTATCTTCACGACGAGTACGGAATGCAGCTCGATATCTACGCGTGGGACGCGGGAAACCTCGACGGCGCGAGCGGAACGTACGAAAAGCTCGACTCACCGAAGCTTATCGCTCAGTACCCGAACGGATATGAGGCTGTCGGACGCGAAGCGAAGAAGCTCGGCTTCAAGCTCGGCGTGTGGTGCGGCCCCGACGGCTTCGGCGACACTCCCGAGGAGGAAGCGGCTCGTCATGAGCTGATGGTCTCGCTCTGTCGCGACCACAACTTCGGCCTTTTCAAGATGGACGGCGTGTGCGGAAATCTCCGCGTCGAGAAGCAGGACGCTTTCGTCGACATGATGAAGGAGTGCCGCAAGTATTCTCCCGATCTCATTCTCTTAAACCACCGACTCAAGCTCGGAAAGGGATTGAAATATGCCACCACATTCCTGTGGAACGGCGACGAAACTTACATGGACGTGCACGTAAAGAACGAGTGCTGTGCGAGCCACCACAGACATTTCATGTTCACGCGCGGCAACGTCGACGGACTTCTCCGCCTGTCGGAGGACCACGGCGTGTGCATCTCTTCGTGCTGTGAATATTTCGATCACGAGCTCATCTATCAGGCGTTCGGCCGCTCACTCATCCTCGCGCCCGAGATCTACGGAAACCCGTGGCTCCTCCGCGACGACGAGCAGGCAAAGCTTGCGAGAATTTACAATCTCCACCGTCAGTACAGAGACATCCTCGTCGACGGCGTACTCCTCCCCGAGCATTACGGCGCATCGGCTGTCGCGCGCGGCGACGGCAAGCGTCGCTTCATCACGACGGGCAACCCGAAGTGGGACACGATGGACGTAAACATCAACCTGAACGGCGAGATCGGCCTCGAGCGCACAGACGAGGACGTCGTCGTCTCCGTTCACTTCCCCTATGAGAAATACATCGGCACATACCGCTACGGCGACACCGTAAAAGTTAAGGTTCGCCCGTTCAACGCGTGCCTTATCGAAGTTTCCGCAAAGAGCGTCGCTTATCCGATGCTCACCGGATGCACGTATGAGGTGCTCCACGAAAAGGACGGCGCGCCGACAGAGATCAAGATCATCGCCGTCGACGGCAAGCTCGGCGAGGCGGGACTCAGTCTCCCCGCGGGACTTGAAAACGTCGAAGACTTCGACAACACCGTCGTCGCTCCCGTTGAGCTTACGCGTGAATTCGAGCGTCGCGAGCTTCCCGAAAACATCGAACAGCTCTGCGAGACGGCTCTCTTCGCCGTAAACAACGACGCGTTTGAGGCTCGAGAGAGAGATCGCGCGGGCGAGAGCCGCATTCCCGAGGTTCGCGCCGCAAGAGAGGCTTTCTTCGACCAGGTACGCTACAAGATGCGCGGATGCGAGTCTTCGTTCGCGTTTGACGGTGACGATGACACATATTTCGGTGCAAGCCGTCACCCGTTCGGCGGTGATCTCGCCATTGCCGGCGGCGGACTCCGCGTTGACTTCGGCGCGGTATACGACGCAGATTCCGTGGTCATCGAGTATTTCGACATCGGTCACGACATCACCGAGGCTATCCGCGTCCGTCCCGCTTTCGAGGGCGACACGAGCACGGATCTTTCCGACTGGCGTGTGTCCGCACTCGACGAGCTTGAGCTCGTTCGCCGCGAGACGCGTGAGCTTCCCGTAAATCGCGTACACAATCTCAAGAAAGTCGACGGCACGCGCCGCCGCGCTTACTACACCGTCGACGGCGGAAAGATCAGATACTTCCGCGCGCCCGGTATCTATTCTTATATGTTCAAGATCGCGCTGTATAAGGACGGTCACGAAGTCGAGCTTACTACGAAAGCAAAGGCGTCGAACCTGCTTCCCACATACACCGACCGCCCCGCTGTCGGCTATAGAACGGCAGAGGTCGACGTGCCCGCAGACGCTAAGAAGTCTGCGTTCATCGCGATCGGCCTGAACGGAGAGCACGGCAAGGAGGGCTTCTACGCCATGGCGGAAGTCGACGGCAAGTTTTACGGCTGTCCCGACCGCGCGCCCTCGTATCTCGTAAATCCGTGGGAGTGCCCCGCACGTACCGGCACGGCTTACAACACGTACTACCTCCCCGTCACCGATGAGCTTCGCGGAAAGAAAGTCCGCATCCACGCCATTGAGATGACAAAACAGTGCGAGGAGTGGCCCGTTATCGCATGGCTCTGCGAAGCAAACACTGAGCGCGAGGGTATCACCGTTAATCTTTAATAAAAGTCGCAAAAAGGACGTGTCCGACCGAGATCGGGCACGCCCTTTTCGCATTCGTATTCATTTTTCGCCGCGTTCGAACGTGCCGAGGAGCACTATTACAAGTCCGACAAACGCCGCACCCGACGTGAGGTACGAAAAATGTCCTTCGTTTGAAACCTCGACCGTGATCGCGAAAAGGATGACCGCGATTCCGAGAAGCTGTTTTTTCATGTGTTTCTCCTTATTTCATGCCTCGATCGAGTATTCCGTCACATCACGCACCGTCTCTCCGTCAGTCTGAAGCGGGGTCGGGCGGTCGAATTTCACTTTAACTCGGTGGCCTTTTATCACTTTTATGTATTTTTCGTATTTGAGGTGTCGTCCCGTGACCATCGTCGGAAAAAGAATGAGCGCGTGGAGCTTGCCGAGCCCGTGGAAGATTATCGTCGAGACTTCGCCGTCCGCGCTCGATCTGTCCTGCGTGGGCGAGGCTTTCATGCCGCCTCCGAAATAGCGTCCTTTTGTGCACGACGCGAGCCACACGCGGTGAAACTCACGAGTCACTCCGTCGACGGTCACCTCGGCGTCTCTCACCTTGTAGGCAAAGAGCAGTCCGCGAAGCGCGATCAGCGTGTAGTTCACGCGTCGGCGTCTGCCGGCGGCCTCCTGCCTTTCGCGAAGCTCGTCGCCCCTCTCGGTGCAGTATCCGTCGATGCCGAAACCGACGTTGTTTACGAAGACCTTCGTCTTACCTTTCACCGTCACGCGCGGCAAGTCGCGGAGATATTTCGAGATCTCGACGTCGTCGCCGCATTTCGCACCGATATCGTGCGCAAAATCGTTGCCCGTGCCGAACGGGTGGTAGAGTATCTCGTTTTTCAACTCGATATCCCGCACGGCGTTTGCGAAATGGTGAAGAGTGCCGTCGCCGCCGATGAGTATCACTCGATCATTCTCGCCGAGACTGTCGAAAAACGCGGCGTAATCATGTACGGTTTCCACGTCGACGAGCTTTGCGCTCTCGTATTTTTCACGCAGACGCTCGGCCTCGCGTGCGGCCGCGCCCGAGGCGGCTTTGGGGCTGTATAAAATGAAGTTTACCATGATGTCATCCTCTCAACGGAGCTTCTTTTTTATGCTTTCAAAAGAGTCTTTCAGCTCTTTAAGGTGTTCCGACAGCGGAAGCTCCGTGCGGAACGGACGGAAGAAGTGATACTTTGATTTTGTCTTCGACGTGGCGTATTTTCTGCGGATATTCGCCTTTATCGCCTCGTAGCGGACGATAACGTCGTTCTCGTCGGCGTAGTGCTTCAGCTTCGATATGAGCTGTGCCGAGTGCGCGACGTCGATAATGAGCACGCCGAAGAACATTCCGACAACGAACGAAAACGCGAGGTTTCGCGACAGCCAGTCAAGCGCGCCCATGATATAGGGATGTATCGCGAAATAGTAAAGCGCGCCGAGAGCTGTCCAAAAGAACGAAAAGCGCGGGCAGATAATACCCTGAATATTGCCCCACTCGTTTGAGTAATCCCACAGTCTCACTTTCGCGACGCGCAGGCACAAAATTCCCGCGATATACTCGAGCACGGTCATGCTGACGCCCATTATAATGAGCACTGCCGCTTTTGAGACGATCGTGTTGCCCGTAATGATGCTCCGCTCAAGCTGTGCGGCATAGTAAAGCGTGCAAAGGCCGAAGCCGTAGAGCGGGAGGTACGGTCCCGTACAAAATCCGGGGTTTATCCATCTGTGCTCGGGATTTTCCGAAGAGAAGAAGCGTCTGAAAATAAGCTCGATCACCCAACCCGCGACAGAGCCCACGAAAAAGAGAAACGCAAGAGATAAAAATGTGCTCACGGCTGCCTCCGTTCATTCACATGGGATTCTTTATGAGATAATTATACACTATATTTTGTCAAAAATCAATTCCCGCGCCGAAAGTCGTCGCATAAGCTCGAAAAAGAGAGGCTCCCGCCCGCGAAAAGTCGCAAGGCGAGAGCCGTTTTCTTTTTATCTTTCTTTAAGCTCAAAGCCGCCGCGCTCAGCGTAGTAGCCGGACATAAAGAAGCATCCCTTTTCCTTATACTCATCCGTGTTGTCGGAGTAGTAATAGTACGTTCCCATCGGGTCGATACCGAGAGATGTGTACCATGCAAGTCCCTCCTCGGAATAATCAAAGGAGACACGCGCTCTCTTCCACATCTTATGATCGATGTGATTGAGCGTCTCGTAGCAGTAGCCGATGTTGTAGTAGTAGGTGTTTGCGACGTAGGTGTTACCCTTTGCCATCCAGCCTCTCGGCTGCTCGTATGTTGCCATGTATGCGGTGTAGAGCGTACCGTTTCCGTGGAGGAAAAGGTTGCCCTCGAGACGGCAGTTCTCGAACTCGCCGTACATACTTCCGCAGACAGTCTCACCGGTGTCGGTAGCTGAACCGGACTGTGTCTGACGGAAGCCGTAGCCGCTGTATGCCATGATGTTATCCTTAACGAGGACGTTCTTGATCTTGTTGATGGAGTAGCCGTTCTCGTCGAGGTTAGATACTGAGTTCCAGATCTCGACGCTGTGTCCGCACGCAACCATTACGTTACCGATGTACTCAATGTCCTCGATCTGGTCGGGATCGTCGGCACTACCGCCGCCGCTCTGGCTTGTGAGTGCACCGTCACCGACGTCGTGGATGTAGCAGTCATAGAAGTACGAGCCCTTTGTTGAACCGTAGATCTCGCTTCCGCTCTCAACGGAGCTGCGGCTGCCGCCGACGTATGCTATCTCGCAGTTCGTGGTGGTCGTGCCGATAGCACCCGGATGGTAAGCGTAGTCTGTACCGTAGGCGATCTTGAGGTTATCCACTCTGCAGTAGTCGCCGCAGTTGAAGATGAACGCGTTACGCGCCACCTTGATGTCGTCGAAATAATCGGACGGGTTGCCCTTATCCCAGTAGAGGTAGAGCTCTTTTTCGGTCTGGTCGTGGATGTACTCGAGATTGTGCTTCAAAGCCGTGCCGGGGTTCGTGAGATCGGACACACCGGTGTAGAAGTACTCATAGCCGTTGCAACGCCATGCGCGGTTCGTGGATGTCTCGCCCTCTCCGAAGCACTTATCCTCGGTCTTAGGCATGATGCGGACGCCGACGCCCTCGCCGTCATTGAAGATCATGTTACCGACCTCAACGCGGCCTGTCGACCAGTCGTATTTAAGATCCTCGTTATCGAGTCTCCATACGTTCGGATACTCGGTAGCTACCCACTTACCCGTGTTTCCGCTGTCACGGAAGTCGAGTGCAGCCGTAAAGAGCGGCTTTTCGCCCTCGCCGTATGCGCCGTAGGTGACCTCACGACCGTTGGTGCCGACGTTTCCGCCGCCGTTGAAGCCCTGCATGGAGTTATTGAGGTATTTCTCGGCGTAGAACTCGCTTCCTCTCTCGAAGAATACGCCGTCGCCAGCCTCGGGGAGGTACTCGACGACAAGTCCGCCGGCCTTGGACTTATAGAGATTTGACGTGGTCTTCCACGCCGTCTTTGCGCTCTTACCGTCGTTCTTGTCGTTACCGTTTATGCTCGAAATGTAGTAGACTGTGCCGCCTGCGGCCTTGATATCCTCGGGAGTTACGGCAGACTCGCTGTTCTTGATCTCCTTGATGCGATCGGCAAGAAGCTTGTCGTACTTTTCGTCGAGCTCGTCGGTGAACTCGATGTATTTGACTGTGGAGTAATGTGTGTAATTCTTCAGATAATCCGAGATCTTCGCGTCGCCGTTTGCGGTGAACGCATCAGCGGCGGCCTGAGTCTTGAAGAATCCGATATAGAGAATATCGAAGCTTCCTGCAACGTCGTAGCTGTTCTCGCAAGGCTTAAAGAGAAGACTTGCGATCTGCGTCGAATAGTTTACGTTGTGAGCCGCGTTAACGGCGGAAAGATCGATCGTCGCGGTCTTCATGCCCTCGTCGTCCGCACCCGCTTTGAGTGTCAGATTTTCGACAAAGCCGGCGCAGTTCGTGTCGCTCTCGCCGCGTGTCTCATCTCTTGTGACGTCAACATTGTAAACGGCGGAAAGCTCTCCCTGCATACCGCTGTACTTATATGCGATCTTCACGATCGGGTACTCTTTAACGTCGATCTCGTTGTAGTTTATCGAAACGCCGGCGGTGTTTTCCGCAAGGAACGTTCTCGATGCCTCATAACGGCTCATGGATGTCTTGAGCGCGGGGAAAGTGCCCGTCTTGTCAAGCTCATGAGCCATACCGCCCGCAAACGCGCTTCCGTTCGCGTAGAGATAGGACGCACCGAAGACAAGGCTGTCGCCGCCGTCGGTCGGGAGATATCCCTGCCATGCATTCTCGATAGCCGCTTTGAGCTTCATAACAATAGTCGCAGCCTCCGCACGTGTGATGCTTGCTTTCGGATTGAACTTTCCGTTCTCGTCGCCCTCGATCACTCCGGAGTTGCGGAGCACCGCGAGAGAGCTTACCGCCCATTTGCCGACCTTCTTCTGGTCGGAGAAGTTCCACATACCGCCCTCGCTCGTCATTCTGACGCCGAGGTAGTTGATGTAGCGATCGACAGCGACCGCCATCTCCTCGCGGGAGAGGTTGTTGTCGGGCTTGAACGTGCCGTCGGGATATCCCGTGACGACTCCGGTATCGACTGCCCAGCCGACGTATCCCGAGTACCAAGAGTTCTTCTTGATATCGTTAAACTTGCTTGTCTCTTTCGTCTCGGCACCCGCCATTCTTCCGAGAATGGTGATGAACATAGCTCGCGTGAGTCCGAGGTTCGGCTCGAAGCGAGTTTTCGACGTTCCGTCCATGATCTTCTCGTCATAGACGTACTTTACAGCGGTGTAAAACCACTTTTTCTTTCCGACGTCTTTGAACGGGAGGCTCTCGTCAGCCGCAGATACGCTTCCGACAAGCATACTGCCGACGAGCATAACGCTCGCAAGTGTCGCCGATATGATTTTTTTCAGCTTCATTTGTTTGTCCTTTCTTATGGAGAGTATTATCCTATTTTATTATAACTCACGCGCCGAGCCGAGTCAATCGGCATATTGACCATAAAAAAGCTCCGCTATTTGTGCACAATAACAAAGGCGGCCGTTCAGCCGCCCATGAGGAACATTTTGATATATGAAAGATGCTCGCGCACCAGCGTCGTGAAGAGAAATTCTTTCTTCGGCGACGGTGCTTTCATGAATCGCGCGTCGAGTCCCTCTCGGGAACACATCAGCGAAATTCGCGGGATGTGCGTGTCGGACGAAACGCATATCACCTCACGCTCGCCGAGGTTTTCGCTCTCGATGAGTTCTTTTGAGAAGATGATGTTCTCACGCGTGTTCGAGGCTCTCGTTTCGGTGTGGATTCTCGACGGATCTATCCCGTGCGCGACGAGATATCGCTTCATGGACTCCGCTTCCGTCTCGACTTCGTCGGGCCCCTGCCCTCCCGTGACGATGCACACAGCCGTCTCGTCCTCGCGCATGGCATCGGCGGCACAGTCGAGTCGCGCGGCAAGAGTCGCCGTCGGGCCGTCGGGCTTTATCTTCGCGCCGAACACGATATACACTCGCTCGGTGTCGGGCGAAAGCGTTTCGACGTTTGCGACGGGCGAGAGATAAATATACGCCGTGAGTGCCGAAAAAGTTATGACGTACACGGCAAAGCCCGCACACATGACAGCCTTGAGCGGCACGTATGCTCGAGAGAGCAGGCGACGCAGTCGAGCTCTGAAAACATAAGGGAGAGCGACGGCGCAGAGCATGAAGATGCACACAAAATACGGCAGATACGCCTCGGGGGAGAATATAAGTTTTACAAGATAAGCAAAGAAGCACACGAAAACGACCGAGCCGAGCACGGCGTAAAGGCGCGACAGGACTTTATCAAAGCGAGACACGTCAGACTCTCCTCTCGGATTATTTTTCGGGCGAGACTGTGTTCGGCGACACTTCACCCGATGATGCTTGATCACATAAAGCTTTATTATATATAGGATTTCGTTCCGACCCGAAAGTGGCGACGCACACGACGGTGCGAAAATCACGCCTCGCCGGTTCTGTCGAAAGCGTGAGCGAGGAACGCCCTCGTCTTTTCGCTCTTCGGCGACGTGAATACCTCCTCGGGAGTTCCCTCCTCCTCGATGACGCCGTCGGCCATGTAGATGACCTTGTCGGCAACGCCGCGTGCGAACTCCATCTCGTGAGTTACGACGATCATGGTATATCCGCGATCTTTAAGAGAGCGGATGACGCGAAGAACCTCACCGGTGAGCTCGGGGTCAAGCGCACTTGTCGGCTCGTCGAAGCACAGAATATCGGGGCGAAGCGCAAGCGCACGCGCTATCGCAACTCTCTGCTGCTGTCCGCCCGACAGCATACAGGGATATGACTCCGTCTTGTCGTCGAGACCAACCGTGTGAAGAAGCTCGCGCGCCGTCTTCTCGATCTCGGCATATGACGCAAGACGCTCCTTCTTTCTCGCCTTAAAGGGCACGCCGCGCGACTTTATCTCGCCGTCGGCAAGCATCTTCGGCGCAAGCGTTACGTTCTCGAGTACCGTGTACTGCGGGAACAGGTTGAATGACTGAAAGACGAGGCCGAAGTGAAGTCTGCGGCGGCGGATCTCGCTCTCGCTCGTGCGAGTTGCGCACTCGCCGTCGAAAAGCGTCTCGCCGTTCAAAGTCAGAGTACCGGTATCGGGAGTTTCGAGAAAATTCAGTGAGCGCAGGAGCGTTGTTTTTCCGCTTCCCGACGAGCCGAT
>CAYWTG010000016.1:0-2252 GCA_964461155.1 uncultured Ruminococcus sp. | reverse complement strand
GTTATATTTTTAACTTCAAGGAATGAGTTCATTTAAATTACCTTTAATTATAGGCCTCAGCCGTTGTAGTAGTTGAGCTTCTTTTCGAGCTTCGAGAAGAGAAGCGAGAGCACGCCGACAAATATGAGGAAGAACACCGCAGTGTAGAACAGCGGCCAGATAAGTCCGCCGGCGGAGAAGCGTTCCGCGATGCGTATGATCTCGACATAGCTTATGACACGCGCGAGTGCGGTATCCTTGATGAGCGTGATTATCTCGTTGCCCATGGGCGGCACGATGCGCTTTATCACCTGGAAGAGCACGACGCGGAAGAATATCTGCGTTTTCGTCATGCCGAGCACCTGACCCGCCTCATACTGTCCGCGTGCGATGCTTTCGATGCCGCCTCGGTAGATCTCCGAAAAATACGCGGCGTAGTTTATGATAAACGCGATGAGAGCCGCGCCCATTCGTGAGCGAAGCGGTGTGAGCCCGAAAAGTCCCGGGCCGTAGAAAACGATAAAGAGCTGGAGCATGAGCGGGGTTCCGCGGATGATCCAGACGAGAAATTTGACGGGATATCTGATCACCTTAAAGCGGGACATCGAGCCGAAGGATATAATAAGGCCAAGCGGGATGGCTCCGAGAAGCGTCAGCGCGAAAAGGCTGACATTCTGCCCGAAAGCCTCAAGAAGCTGTAATGTTACGTTTATAAAAGACACTTTGTTTTCCTCATGCCGCGCACGGCGGCGAATACTTTATTTACACACCGATGCGGGGTTGCCGATAACGACAGCCCCGCGACGGTGCGATATTCGTTTTTTTCCTTATTTTACGAGAAGCGAGTCGAGCTTGTATGTCTTAGCGATAGCGTCGATCGTGCCGTCCGCCATGAGCTCGTCGATAGCTTTCTGGAACTTGTCGCGAGTCTCGGTGTCGTCCTTACGGAAAGCGATGGCATACTGCTCGGGGCTGAACTCGTACTCGTCGACCACAACGAGATTGTCGTAGTCCGTGCCCTCACCGATCATGCCGATCGATGCGACATAGTCAAGAAGCGCACCGTCAGCGGTGTTGCTGTTGACTTCCATAAGAGTCTTAGCCTGAGTGTCGACAGCGGTGAACGCGCTCTTTGCGAAGACCTCGTCGCTCGTTGCGACAGTCTCGCCCGCGCTCTTGCTCTCGGCAACGATGCGTGCGCCCTCAAGTGCGGCAGCGTCGGAGTATTTCTCGAGGTTCTCACTCTTTACGACGAGCACCTGCTTGTTCTGCATATAAGGATCGGAAAGAGCCATGTTGGCTTTTCTCTCCTCATCGATGGTCATGCCGTTCCAGATGCAGTCGATGGCACCGGAGTTGAGCTCAGTTTCCTTTGCGGACCAGTCGATCTCCTGGAAGCGTACCTTGTAGCCGAGCTTCTCGCAGACCGCGCGTGCAAACTCAGTCTCAAAACCGACAAGCTCGCCCGCGTCGTTCATGTAGTTCATGGGCTCATAGTAGGTGATACCGATAACGAATTCATTCTCATCACCGCAGGACGAGAACATAGCCGCGATGCCGCACAGCATCGCAAGTGCCATAACAACGGATAAGATCTTCTTCATAACATACTCCTTTATTCATGCCCGCTTTCGGCGGATACATCATAATGTCGTCTTTAGCGTTTTAACGCGCTAAAGCGTGTATATATGATACCATATCCCACGCATCTTGTCAACAGTTTTTCGCGAAAACTGCGCTTTAGTCTGCTAAAGTGTGCGGCGGCGGCAAATATTTTACTTTCACAAGAATATTTTTCTCGAAAACTATTGACAAACGGGTGGAAATATATTATAATCTAAATGTTGTTTAACCGCAGACAGCAGGTTACAGTAAAAGCTTTGGCTTTCCTGCCGAGGAGAAACTCTACGATCGATTATATTTTGATCCTATTGTGTCCTTTTCGGCTTGTGCGAAAAGGATTTTTTGTTTCCCCTGTCTGAAATACTCAAAGGAGGAAATATTATGCCCAGCGAAAAGATTTTGGAGCAGAAAAAAGCTATCGTTGAAAATCTTTCCGACAAGTTCGGACGTGCCGCAGCAGGTGTTCTCGTAAAGTATCAGGGTATCACCGTTGACGATGATACAAAGATGCGTGCAGAGCTCCGCGAAGCAGGCGTTGAGTACGCTGTTGTTAAGAACACGCTCATCGGTTTTGCTTGCGACAAGGTCGGCTTCGGTGACATGAAGGCACACCTCGACGGAATGAACGCCATCGCGGTAAGCTTCGACGA
>CAYWTG010000015.1:0-13483 GCA_964461155.1 uncultured Ruminococcus sp. | reverse complement strand
CGGCAGCCTCGGCGAAAGCTTTACTTGAGCTTTGTCTTCGGTCGGCGTGAGGCTGTCCGCACCGTGGATTTATCTGCCGCGTCGGCCGAGCGCGAGTGCCGCTATCACCGCCGCGACGACTGCTATGATGACGATCACGATCACGAGCGTCGTGCCGGTGCGACTTTCATCTTTCACGTCGTTGCGAACGCCGTCTTCGACGCTCTCCTTTTCGTGCTTTTCATCCTTTGTCAGCTCGTGTGTCGTGCCGCCGATCGTCTCGTCTCGGCTTTCGTCATCACGCAAACTTTCATCCTCGCGCGTCACGTGGTCGCGAATGTCGCTTGCCGCGTCCGACAGCGCGTCGGATGCTCCGTCGATCGCGCTTTGAACGCCGTCTTTCACATCCCTCGCGGGATCGTCCGCCGCGCACGGCAGGGCGCACAGGCAGAATGCTGCGGAAAGGGCGACGAGTGCGCACAAGGCGCGTGTTTTGATATTTTTCTTCATTATATTGGCATCCTTTTCGTCTTTTGCCGCTCCGCGCTGCTTTACGCGGGGCTTGTGCTGATATTTTGCGCACGCGGCGCGATTAATATTCACGGTGACGGCGCGAATCGGCGAAAAATTTGCACTTTACCCCTTGCAATGAGTGATAAATCATGCTACAATATCTATACTGTGAATTACCGCGCCTGTCGCGGAAAACATACGGAGGCTTTTATGTCAGAAAAGAAAATCACCGTTGCCATCGTGGGACTCGGCTCGCGCGGTAACGCATATGCATCGAGCATCAAGCTCCTGCCTGAAAAGTTTGAGATCGTCGCTTGCTCCGATATCATCCCCGAGAAGATGGAGCGTTTCGCCAAGACCTACGGCGTTCCCGCAGAGCGTTGCTATCCCTCCGCCGAGGCTCTCCTCGAGGAAGATCGCCTTGCAGACGTGCTCTTTATCTGCACGCTCGACCGTCAGCACTACGGTCACGCCATCCCCGCGCTGAAGAAGGACTACCACCTCGTTCTCGAGAAGCCCGCTTCCACCGATCCCCGCGAGTGCATGGAGATCGCACGCGTCGCAAACGAGAGAGGCCGCAATGTCGTAGTATGTCACGTGCTCCGCTACACGCCGTACTTCCGTCGCGTTAAGGAGGTCATCGACTCCGGCGTGCTCGGAAAGATCTACTCCATCCAGGCAAACGAGGGCGTTACCTTCTGGCACATGGCTCACTCCTTTGTACGCGGAAACTGGAGAAACAGCGATACCACCTGCCCGATGATCATGCAGAAGTGTTGCCATGACATGGACATCTTCCTCTGGCTTACCGGAAAGCACTGCAAGAGCGTTTCGTCCTTCGGTTCTCTCTCCCACTTCAAGCCGGAGTGCGCACCCGAGGGAGCTCACGAGCACTGCGACGAGACCTGCCCCGCTTACGGAAGCTGCGCTTACAGCATTGAAAGATATCTCCACCACGCCAAGGAGGGCAACTTCGGTTGGCCGCTTGACGTCGTATCCGCGGCTGACAACTATGAGGATTTCAGACGCGACCTGCTTGCCGGCCCCTACAGCCGTTGCGTATACCACTGCGACAACAATGTCGTTGACCACCAGGTCGTAAACCTCCTTTTCGAGGACGACCTCACTCTCGACTTCAATATGTGCGCATTCACGAGCGGAAACTGCGGACGCAGACTTCGCGTTATGGGAACGCTCGGAGAGCTCGTATCGAACGCGGGCGACGACAAGATCACCGTCACACACTTCCGCCAGGGAATCGAGGAGACGGAGGAGATCACCTTTAATGCTGAGTTTGACCAGTTCGGTCACGGCGGCGGAGACTATGTCCTTGTAGCTGATCTCTACGATCTTCTCACAGGCAACGCGCCGAAATCCGTAACGAACATCAACGACTCCATCGAGAGCCACATCGTGTGCCTTGCTGCCGAGGCGAGCCGTGTTGCGGGCGGACAGGTCGTCAACATCGACGAATACATGAAGACGATCGGCTGATCGCCGCGCGTTCTGTAAATATAGAATGACGAAGAAACGTGCGGGCACGGGCGAAGGACATCTGAGATATACTTCGTCGTGCTCGCACGTTTGAATTTTTTGCGCCTTGTCGCAGATGAGGTGCTTTCGCCCTGTGACGCGCTGTCATGCCGCACGGTGCGAAGCCTTTACGAAATGCAATTATTACCCCCGGAGGTGTTCCGAACCATATGAATATCAAACAGTACATGAAAGAAAACATAACCGTGCTCGACGGCGGCATGGGTACTTTGCTTCAGGAGCGCGGGCTGAAGCCCGGTGAGCTCCCCGAAAGATGGAGCGTCACCCACCCCGATGTGATACTCGATATCCATCGTGCCTACCTCGGCGCGGGCAGCAACGTAGTAAGCACGAACACCTTCGGCGCAAACTCGCTGAAATTCGAGCACGACGAGCTTCGCGAGCTCATCTTCGCCTCGGTCGCCATCGCGCGTCGCGCCGTTGACGAGGCGGGAGACGGGCATTTCGTCGCGCTCGACATCGGCCCGCTCGGCCACCTGCTCCGCCCTTTCGGCGACCTTGATTTCGAGGACGCAGTCTCCGCTTTTGCCGAGACCGTGCGCATAGGCGTCGAAGCGGGCGTCGACCTTATTTTCATCGAGACGATGAACGACAGCTACGAGACGAAAGCCGCGCTCCTTGCCGCAAAGGAAAACTCCGATCTGCCCGTGTTCGTGTCAAACGCATATGGTGCGGACGGAAAGCTCATGACGGGCGCATCCCCCGAGGCCATGTGCGCGCTTCTTGAGGGCATGGGCGCGGATGCCATAGGCGTCAACTGTTCGCTCGGCCCGCATGAGCTGATGCCCACCGTGCGCCGCCTCCTCGCCGTCGCCTCCGTTCCCGTTATTTTGAAGCCGAACGCGGGTCTTCCCTGCTCGGTCTGCGGACACACGGTCTATAATGTGAAGCCCGACGAGTTTGCGCTTGACGTTGCGACGCTCGTTCGCGAGGGCGTGCGCGTCGTCGGCGGATGCTGCGGAACGACCCCCGATTATATCGCAGCACTTCACGCCTCGCTCGACGGCGTGCGTCCGCTTCCGATAGAAGAGAAAAACCTCACCGTTGTGTCGTCCTACACCACCGCCGTAAGCTTCGGTGACGCGCCCGTGCTCATCGGCGAGAGAATAAATCCCACCGGAAAGCGCAGATTCAAGAGAGCTCTCGTCGAGCGCGACATGGCGTACATCCTCTCCGAGGCGTTCGCACAGCGCGACCGCGGCGCACACATACTTGACGTTAATGTGGGACTGCCGGAGATCGACGAGGTACGCCTGCTCACGGATGCCGTCTGCGAGATACAGGCGGTGTGCGACCTGCCGCTCCAGCTCGACAGCTCCGACCCCGACGCCATGGGCGCGGCACTTCGCCGCTACAACGGCAAGCCGCTCATTAACTCCGTGAACGGAAAAGCGGAGAGCATGGAGCGCATCTTCCCGCTTGCGAAAAAGTACGGCGGCGTCATAATCGCGCTCACGCTTGACGAAAACGGTATTCCCGAGTCGTCCGACGGCCGCGTCGAGATCGCCCGCCGCATACTTGAGTGCGCCGAAAGCTATGGTATCTCGAAAAACGACATCGTCTTCGACCCGCTCGCGATGACCGTCAGCGCGGATTCGACGGCGGCACTCGCTACGCTCGATTCCGTCGACCGTATACGTCACGAGCTCGGCTGTCACACGTCGCTCGGAGTGTCGAACGTGTCGTTCGGACTGCCGTGCCGTGACACGATCAACAGCACGTTCTTCGCCTGCGCGCTCGAGCGCGGCCTGTCGGCAGCCATTATGAATCCGTATTCCGAAGAGATGCGCCGCACGTATCACTCGTACCTCGCGCTTCACGGACTCGACGCGATGTGCTCGCAGTATATAACATTCATGGACGGCAAGACATCCGCCTCCTCGCAGAGCACGACGACGGCGAGCTCGACCGACTCCGTCGCGGATACGGTAAAGAGCGCGATCGGCCACGGAATGAAAGAGCGCGCCGCAGAGCTGACACGCGCGATGCTGTCTGACTCCGAGCCGCTCGACATCGTGAAAAACGAAATAATCCCCGCACTCGACGAGGTCGGACGGGGATTTGAGGAAAAGCGAGTATTTCTGCCGTCGCTTCTCATGAGCGCGGAGGCGGCGAAGAGCGCGTTTGAGGTGATCAAGGAAGCAATGCCGCGCGGCGGCGACGCGGACGTGAAGTGCCCGTTCGTCATCGCGACAGTCAAAGGAGACATTCACGATATCGGAAAGAATATCGTAAAGCTCCTGCTTGAAAACTACGGCTTTGCCGTGTGCGACCTCGGACGAGACGTGCCGCCGGAGGAAGTCCTGCGCGCCGTGCGCGAAACGGGAGCACCGCTCGTCGGCCTGTCCGCGCTCATGACGACCACCGTTCCCGCGATGGAGGAGACGATAAAGCTCCTGCGCCGCGAAGCCCCCGAAGTGCGAGTAGTCGTCGGCGGAGCCGTCCTCACCGAGGAATACGCCGCGATGATAGGCGCAGACAAATACGCCGCAGACGCGATGGAAACGGTGCGCTACGCCGAGGAGATCGCGATGTCAGCGGGGAAGTAAGGCGTGCTTTTTGCGAAATAAATAGGTTATTCGGACTCTCCTTGCCGCTCGGCAGGGGGAGTTTTTTCGTTATGCGGTGGGGGTGCGGTGCTATTTCTTAAACGATAAAGTAAAACTCCACGCGTCGTGCACCGAAACTCCACGCTTAGTTTGTCGCCCGCGAGCGAACGACATACCGGAGGAGAGTCTCGCGGATTTGCGCGTGGCGACGGGCGTGGTGGAATTCGGATGGGGCAGGGGATGCTTTGAAATTATATTTAGTTACGGTAGCTGTGGGGATAAAAATGATCGACGGCTGTAAATTGAGCCGCCGCAAAAAAAAATCAAAGTCCCCGTGTTACTCCGCTTTCGGGATAACACGGGGACTTTGCTTCACTGTATTTTACTGTCTTAATCGTCGAATTGCAGGCTTTTGAATTTGCCGTCGTGGCCGGCTTCGGTGTGGGGGAAGACTTCTTGGGCTTCGCGCAGGCTGTCGGCGGGGTTGGGGATCGACGGGCTGTAGTGCGTCAGCCACAGTCTGCGGACGGCGGCGTCTTTGGCGATATTTGCCGCTTCGCGGGCGGTCATGTGGCGGGATTTCAGGGCTCGCTCGTGCTTTTCATCCGGGAACATTCCCTCACAGATGAGAAGATCGCTGTCGGCGACGGCTTGTCGTATCGTATCTGTCGGGCGGCTGTCGGTGACGTATGATATATCGAGTCCGCGTCTCGGTGCGCCGAGCACGGCGTCGGGGGTGAAGACCTTTCCGTCGATCTCTACGTTCTCGCCGCGTTGCAAAACGCCCCAGCATCTTATCGGAATGCCCGACGCGCGGGCTTTTTCGGGATCGAATTTTCCCGCGCGGGGCAGGGAGATGCGATAGCCGAGCGTCGGAACGGAGTGGCGTGCGGGGAACGCGCGGACTGTCATCGGCGCGCCGGAGTTTCCGCCCTGCTCGAAAAGATATGCGGGAAGCTCGCCGCCGGTGTTCGGAAATTCGTACACGGTTACGGAAAAGGGAAGTCCCTGCGCGATGACGCACAGCGACGAGACGATTCGCGACGCGCCGCGCGGACCCGCGATCGTGACGGGATCGGTTCTGCCCTCGTTTGCCATCGCGAGGAGCATTCCCGGAAGACCCGACACGTGATCTGCGTGAAAATGCGTCAGCAGGATGAGCGATATTTTCCCCGCCGTAAATCCCGCTTTTTTCATCGCGAGCTGAGTTCCCTCGCCGCAGTCGATGACAAGCTCGTTTCCTCCGTGTCGGCACAGGAGCGACGAGAGGTATCTTTCGGGGGTAGGTATGCTGCCTCCGCAGCCCATCAGGCACACATCAAGCATCGGCGCGCCTCCTTTCCGTCTTATTTTCCGTATTATTCAAGATAGACACTGTATTCGTCCCAGAGAGCCTCGAGTCTGCCGAAGCGAGCCGAAGTCTCCTCGGGTCTTTTTTTGCCTATATAGGCGATTATCGCGTTAATTATGCTCATCGGCGCGACGAGCGAGTCGACGAACGAGGCCATCTCGCTTTTTGCCGTGAGCACGGTGTCGGCGTGCTTTGCGAGCGGCGACTGGGCTCTGTCCGTGAGTACGATGAGTCCCGCGCCGACTTTTTTCGCGTATTCCGCGGCGCGAACCGTGCCCGACGAATATCTCGGGAAAGATATCGCAAAGACCACGTCGTTCTCGCCGAGGTTTATAAGGTGCTCGAAGACTTCGCTGCCGCCCGAGGGGCACACGGCGAAGACGTTATCGAAAAGCAACCTGAGATAGTAGTTCATGAACTGCGCGAGCATTGCGGACGAGCGCATTCCGACGATGTAGATGTGCCGCGCTCCGAGGAGCATATCGACGGTGCGTTCGAGCGCGTCGCGGTCGAGGTCGCGGAGCGTCGAGAGGATCTTCTCGGAATCGGCGCGAAGCACCGCGTCTGCGATGTCGTGCTCGTGCAGGCGGTCGTTTGCGTCCTCGATGCGCTCGACGGTGGTCATGCGGATGCGGAGCGACTCGCGAAAGGCGCGCTGCATCTCGGGATAGCCCTCATAGCCCATCGCCATGGCGAAGCGGACGACCGTGGACTCGGAAATGCCGACGGCTTCGGCCAAAGCCGTGGCGGTCATGTGAGAGGCGGAGCTGTTTGCGAAGATATATTCGGCAAGCTGGCGTTGGCGTTTCGACATCGCCGGAGCCGCCGCTTCAAGCTGACTCAGAAAATCCCGTTCCATAAAGCTTACTTGATCTCCTCGATCTTTGCAAGGTCATAGGGTGTGTTCTGGTACACGAAATAGTTGAGCCAGTTGGAGAAGAGAAGATGCGCGTGCGCTCTCCATGTGTTCTTCGGGGCGAGCGTGGGGTCATCGTTCGGGAAATAGTGGCGCGGGATGTCGGGGGAAAGTCCGCGAGAGAGGTCGCGGCGGTACTCGAGCGCGAGAGTCTCCGCGTCGTACTCGCTGTGACCGGTAACGTAAAAGAGTCTGTGCTTTTTCGAGGCGACGATGTAGATGCCTGCCTCCTCGGACTCGGCGAGAATGTCGAGCTTGCCGGTGGCCTCGATATCCTCGCGGCGGATCTCGGTGTGGCGCGAGTGAGGCGCGGAGAATGTCTCGTCAAAGCCGCGCATGAGCGGGTGGTTCGGCATGAGATTGTCATGCTCGAAGACGCCGGACATCTTTCTCGACAGCGGGTATTTCTTGATGTTGTAGTGATAGAAAAGTCCCGCCTGCGCCGCCCAGCAGATGTGGAGCGTGGAGTAGACGTTCTTCTTGCTCCATGCCATGATCTCGCACAGCTCGTCCCAGTAGTCGACGTCGTCGAACTCGAGATTCTCGACGGGCGCGCCCGTGATGATGAGTCCGTCGAAGCGGAGGTGCTTGACCTCGGAGAACTTGCGGTAGAACGCGCTCATGTGCTCCTCGGGGGTGTTCAGGGATTTGTGAGTCTCCATCGTGAGGAGCGTCAAGTCGATCTGGAGCGGCGTGTTCGAGAGCACGCGGATGATCTGAGTCTCGGTCGTGATCTTCGTGGGCATGAGGTTGAGCACAGCGAGGCGAAGCGGACGGATGTCCTGTGACGTTGCGCGGACGTCTTCCATGATGAAGATATTCTCCTCGGTGAGGATATCGTGCGCGGGCAAATTTTTCGGAATCTTTATAGGCATGATTTTTACTCTCCCAAAATATGTGATTTATCTGTATCGTGCGACAATGGTCGCGATCTTTTTATTTTCCGACGCAGAACTTCGAGAAGATGCGTCCGACGATCTCTTCGCTCACGCCGCGTCCGTCGGTGGACATGAGCTCACCGAGCGCGCCCTCGAGAAGCGTGCACAGCGCGTCTGCGGGGTAGTCTTCGGCGAGGGCAAGCGCGGCCTCGTCGAGAAATTCGGCACTTGCGGTGAGCGCGGCCTTTTGGCGAGCCGACCAGATGACGGCCTGCTCTCCGATGCGGCAGGCTCCCGTATCAAAGAGCGTGCCGACGGCTTTTTCGAGCTCGTCCGTGCCCTCGCCGCTTTCGCAGGACAGCGTGACGCACGCGGCATGGTTTTCTCGTAAAAAGTCAAGCTCGTCTTCGTCGAGCGCACGCTCGAGGTCGCTTTTGTTAATAACGGCGACGGCGCAAGACGAGTCGTACTGCGCGATGTTTTGCCGTTCATCTTCGGTCAGGTGGCGCGAAGCGTCGAACACGGCAAGCACAAGCTCCGCCTCGGCGATCTCCGCTTTCGCGCGGGCCACTCCGATCTTTTCTACGCGGTCGCGTGTCTCGCGAAGTCCCGCCGTGTCGCACAGCTCGAGCGTTACGCCGCCGAAAGCGACCCTCTCGCGGAGGACGTCTCGCGTCGTGCCCTCGATATCCGTGACGATGGCCGAGTCGTGACCCGACATCAGATTGTAAAGCGAGCTTTTGCCGGCGTTCGGGCTGCCGCAGATGACGCATTTTACGCCCTGTGAGACGGCGCGTCCGCGTTTATATGTCGCAAGAAGCGACGATATCTTGTCGCGAGCGGCGTCTATAGCGTCGGCGATCTCGCCGTGCGTCATGCCCGCGAGATCCTCCTCGGGATAGTCGATCTCCGCATAAAGCGCGCTCATCGCGTCGGCGAGGCTGTCTCCGATCTCGCGGACGCTGTCGGACAGGCGACCCGTGAGTGCGTCTGCGGCGAGCGCGAGTCGATCTGCGGTGTCCGCTTCGAGCATCTCTCCGACGGCCTCGGCTTCAGTGAGAGACAGTTTTCCCGCAATAAACGCGCGGCGCGTGAACTCTCCGCCCTCAGCGGCGCGGCAGCCTGCGGCAAGCACGGTTGCGAGAACCTCTTCGGTGACATAAAGGCCGCCGTGGCATGAGATCTCCGCCATGTCCTCGCCGGTATACGAGGCGGGAGCGGCGAAGAAGGTCACAAGGCCTCGGTCGATCTCGCGCCCCTCTCCGTGAGACATGATGCTTCCGTAAACGGCGCGTCGCGGCGCGTCTGTGGGCGACGTTTTGCCGAGAGGCTTAAAAATTTCGGAGACGATCTGCCGTGTTCGATCTCCCGACACGCGGATGACGGCGATCCCGCCGACGCCTCGCGGAGTTGACACCGCGGCCACGGTATCCGACATATTCATAAAACAGCTCGCCTCCTTTGGGGTATTTGAAAATGAATAATATACGGTTTTGAAATCTTGTCACATCGGGATCTGGCGTGGGGAGCTCGGCACAAAAAGAAAGCCGCTCCGACCATTTGCGCTTTGCGCGAATACGGTGACCGACCGATGATATCCATCCATTATTGTACCATAAAAGCCCTCAAAAATAAAGCGTTATCGGCAAAGAACTTTTCGCGCTTTTCGAGAATTTTCCCGAACGCGGAACATTTCGGTCACTTTTTCGCAAAAAAGAGCCCTTTTGGGGTAATCTTCTCGAAATATGTATTGACAAACGGTGAGAATAATTGTATCATAATAATTGCACGTTTTTGCATCTGTGCTGACGCTTCCGTCGAATGCAAAGGATTTGACGGATTCCCAAAACATCATAGCTCTGCCCGATCGACGCTGTGCCGCGCTTTGCCGTCAGTTCTAACGCCGCACGGGGAGGACAGTGCTTTTCCCGAATTTAATATTGATGTTCACACCTGGCAGTTTATAAAAACCATGTCGCGAAAGCGGCAGAGAAACCGTAGCTGCAAGCGCGCGCCGCCCTCGATTTTGTCGGGACGCTCGATTTAATCGAGAGAGAAAAGGCCGCGTTTTGTAACACACTCTTTGCGGGGGCTGCGGTTAGCCTTGCTGTGGGTTCGCGCAGAGCTGTAATACGGCTATACGCGGTCTTTTGCCGCAAAGGGGGATGCAAAAAATGAAAAATCAAAAAACGTTAATCGAACTCAAAAACATCACCGTGGAGTTTGACGGGGAGCGCGTCCTTGACGACCTTTCTCTGTCCATCCGAGACGGTGAATTCGTCACTTTGCTCGGCTCGTCCGGCTGCGGCAAGACGACGACTCTCCGCATCATCGCCGGCTTTATCGAGCCCGACGCGGGGCAGGTGCTTTTTGACTCAAAGGACATGAGTGGTGTTCCGCCTTACAAGAGAGAGGTAAACACCATTTTTCAGCGTTACGCGCTTTTTCCGCACTACAATGTGTTCGAGAACATCGCTTACGGACTCCGCGTCCGCCGCACTCCCGAGCACACCATCCGCGAGGAAGTTGCCGCGATGCTGAAGCTCGTCGGCCTTGAGGGATTTGAAAAGCGAAACGTCACAAAGCTCTCCGGCGGTCAGCAACAGCGCGTCGCCATAGCCCGCGCTCTCGTTTTGAAGCCGAAGGTTCTTTTGCTCGACGAGCCGCTCGCCGCGCTTGACTTGAAGCTCCGCAAGGATATGCAGAACGAGCTGAAAAATATCCAGAAAAAGCTCGGTATCACCTTTATCTACGTTACCCACGACCAGGAGGAGGCTCTCTCCATGTCCGACACCGTCGTCGTAATGAACAAGGGCAAGATACAGCAGATCGGCACTCCGATCGACATCTACAACGAGCCGCAAAACGCCTTTGTCGCCGACTTCATCGGCGAGTCGAACATCATCGACGGCGTAATGCTCGAGGACTACAAGGTGTCTTTCGCGCACCACACGTTTGAATGTCTCGACCGCGGCTTCGGCAAAGGCGAGGCTGTCGACGTTGTCGTCCGTCCCGAGGACGTTGACATCGTTCCCGTCTCGGACGGAATGGTCATCGGCGACGTCACCTCGGTCGTCTTCCGAGGCGTCCATTTCGAGATCATCGTCGACGTCGACGGATTCAAGTGGATGATCCAGACGACGGACGAGCACCGCGAGGGCGACCGCGTCGGCATATTCGTCGAGCCCGACGCGATACATATCATGAAGAAGTCCGAGTATTCGGGACTTTACGGAGACTACAGCTCCTACAGCGACGAGCTCGACGAGCTCAGTAATCCCTATCCCGACGATGACGAAGAGGAAGACGCGGAGGATGAGGACTGATGAAGAAGAAAAGTCTCGCATCCACGCTCGTCGCCTGCCCTTATTATCTTTGGGCGGTCGTGTTCGTGGTCGTCCCCGTCATCATGGTGGCGTACTACGCTTTTACCGACGACACGGGCGCGTTCACGTTTGACAATATCGCGGCTCTCCGCGATTACGGTGGCACGTTTGCCGTATCGATGCTTTATTCCGCCGTCGCCACGGTCATCTGCCTTGCGATAGCGTACCCGTTTGCATACGTCATGAGCCGCAAGGGACCGTCGTCTCAGCGCATCATGATGCTGCTGGTCATGCTCCCGCAGTGGATGAACCTTCTCATCCGCACCTACTCTTGGATGAACATTCTCGAGAAAAACGGAATAATCAACAGCATACTTTCCTTTGTCGGCATATCGCCGCTCAAAATGATAGGCACGCCGGGGGCTGTCATCTTCGGAATGATATACAACTATCTTCCCTACATGATTCTCCCGATATACACCGTAATGTCGAAGATCGACCCGTCGCTTCTCGAAAGCGCGGAGGATCTCGGCTCGAACGCGCTCTCGAAGCTCAGACGCGTCATCCTCCCGCTCAGCGTCCCCGGGGTCGTTTCGGGAATCACCATGGTGTTCGTACCGAGCGTGTCCACGTTCTACATCTCGCAGAAGCTCGGCGGCGGCAAGATCATGCTTGTCGGTGACGTTATCGAGCGTCAGATACAGGTGCAGAACAACTACAACCTCGGCTCCGCGCTGTCTCTCGTGCTCATGATCTTCATCCTCGTAAGCATGGCTGTTATCAACCGCTTCTCGGACGGAAATGAGGAGATAATAGTATGAAGAAAACAAAGGCTCTCGGTAATGTGTTTACCGCTCTGGTGTACGTGCTTTTGTACGCACCGCTCCTCGTTATGGTGTTCTTCTCGTTCAACGAGTCGAAAAGCACCGCCGTCTTCTCGGGATTTTCCCTCCGCTGGTATCGGGAGCTCTTCTCGAGCAGCGACACCGTAACGGCACTAAAAAATACGCTTATTCTCGCGCTCGTTTCCGCCGCCGTCGCGACAGTGCTCGGCACGGCCGCCGCCGTCGGTATTTGGAAGCTGCGCCGCGGGCCTGTGAAAAGCACGGTCATGACCGTCACGAACATCCCCATGATGAATCCCGACATCGTCACGGGCGTTTCGATGATGCTCCTTTTCGTGTTTGTCGGCCGCATGGTCGGCGCGTCGCAGTCGCTCAGCTTCTACACGCTTCTCATCGCGCACATCACATTCAGCCTGCCGTACGTGATACTCAACGTACTGCCGAAGCTCCGTCAGACCGACAGATATCTCTCCGAGGCCGCGATGGATCTCGGAAGCACGCCGACGCGCGCGTTTTTCAACGTGGTTCTGCCGCAGGCGTACTCGGGTATCCTCTCGGGCTTCATCATGGCCTTTACGCTCTCCCTTGACGACTTCGTCATAAGCTACTACACGAACGGTGCGGACTTCCAGACGCTCCCGCTCAAGATATTCGCGATGACGAAAAAGACCGTCAAGCCCGATATGTACGCGCTGTCTACGATCATCTTCGTCGCGGTGCTTCTGCTTTTGGTGCTTTCAAACCTCGTCGGCGTCAAGGACGAGCCGAAGAGAGCGAAAAGCGGTGCTAAGACTCGCCGCCGCGTCGCGCTCGTCGTGTGCTCCGTGCTCCTTTTCTCGCTCATTCCGTTCGGAATGATCATGTCCGACAAAGACACGGGCGGGAACATTTCCGTCGAGGGGAATTACTTCATCGACAGCTCCACCGGCCTTTCAAAATACGCCGGCACGACCATCAACGTGTTCAACTGGGGTGAATATATCTCCGACGGCTCGGACGGCACTCTCGACGTGAACGCCGAGTTTGAACGCCTCACGGGAATCAAGGTCAACTACCAGAACTATGAGTCGAACGAGGCAATGTACGGTAAGCTCAAGAGCGGTGCCGTATCTTACGACATCATCATCCCCTCGGACTACATGATCGAGAGACTGAAAAACGAGGGAATGCTCAAAAAGCTCGACTTTGACATGATCGACAACTACGACTACATCGACGAAAAGTACCGCGGGCTCTACTACGATGAGAACGACGAGTACACCGTCGCGTACAATGTCGGTATGGTCGGACTTATCTACAACACGAAGCTCGTCGACGAGACGCCCGACAGCTGGAACGTCATGTGGGACGAGCGGTACGAGGACAATATCCTCACGTTCAACAACCCCCGCGACGCATTTGCGATAGCGCAGTTCCTCCTCGGCATCGACCTCAACACAACGAGCGAGGCGGACTGGAGAGCGGCTGCGGACAAGCTCATCGAGCAAAACGACGTGCTCCAGGGTCGCGTCATGGATGAGATATTCAACAAGATGCAGCAGGGCAACGCCGCGATAGCTCCGTATTACGCGG
>CAYWTG010000014.1:0-14746 GCA_964461155.1 uncultured Ruminococcus sp. | reverse complement strand
CCATTGCCTTTGACAGCACGATACAAAAGATGAAATGCCCGTACTGCGAGACGGAGTTTGAGATGGAAACTCTCGCAGATTACGCAAATCAGCTTGGCGACGATGCCGACGACAGCATGAACTGGGATGAGATGGGCGGCTCCGAGTGGCAGGACGGCGAGAAAGACGCGCTGCGCTCATACGTATGCCGTTCATGCGGCGGCGAGATCGTGGGCGACGCGACAACGGCGGCGACATCATGCCCGTTCTGCGGAAATCCCGTCGTCATGACCGAGCAGTTCGCTGGAAAGCTGAAGCCCGATCTCGTCATCCCGTTCAAGCTCGACAAAAAGGCGGCAAAAGATGCTCTGACGCGCCATTTGACGGGCAAGCGTCTGCTCCCGAAGATCTTCAAAGATCAAAATCACATAGACGAGATACGCGGAATATACGTCCCGTTTTGGCTGTTTGACACCGACGCTGCCGCTTCCGTCCGCTACCGCGCGACCCGCATAAATACATGGAGCGACAGCCGCTACAATTACACCGAAACCGAACATTTTTCGGTGCACCGAGGCGGAAATCTCTCATTTGAGGGAATACCCGTCGACGGCTCGGAGAAAATGGCCGATGATCTGATGGAGTCGATCGAACCGTTCGACACATCCGAAGCCGTAAGCTTCAACAGCGCGTACCTCGCGGGATATCTTGCGGACAAATACGATGTCAGCGCGGAAAGCTCGATCGAGCGTGCAAACGCGCGCGTCAAGAGCTCGACCGAGTCTGCATTCGCCGCGACTGTCAACGGCTATGCGAGCGTAAAAGTCGAAAACAGCAGCGTCAGTCTCTCGAGCGGAAAAGCAAAATACGCCCTTTTCCCCGTATGGCTTCTGAACACCACTTGGAAAAATAAGCAGTACACATTTGCGATGAACGGTCAAACCGGAAAATTCGTCGGTGATCTGCCCGTTGATAACGGTTGCGCGAGAAAATGGACTCTCGGTCTCACTGCCGCGTTCGGCTGTGCAAGCTATGCCGTGGTGCTTCTCTTACACTTTCTCGGGATGATATAAGGAGGCGCGGAAATGAAAAATAAAATATCTGTACTGATCCTTTCGCTTCTGCTCGTTCTCACGATGCTCACAACCCTCCCCGTGCTTGCGGTCGATGCCGAAAACGTGTCTGACGATACTGCAAGCGAGATCGTCATCGACTACTTCAGAGTTATCGACGACGCGGGAATTATAGACGAGGACAAAGAAGCAGACCTTGAAGGAAAGCTTTATGAGATAAGCACGCGTCAAAAGCTCGACGTGGTCGTGGCAACAACCGACACGCTCGGCGCACTCACGATCTCTGAATACGCCGATCTGCTCTATGACAGCAACACTTACGGTTACGGTGACAGCCATGACGGACTTATTCTCGTGATCTCGGTCGAAGAGGGTAATCGCGCATGGTACATATCGACCTGCGGCTACGGCATCACGGCATTTACTGACGCGGGAATCGAGTATATCGGCAAGCAGATAAAGGATGAGCTCTCAAGCGGCGACTACGCCTCGGCACTCTCGCATTTCGCCGAGCTTTCCGACAACTTTATCACGCAAGCTCGAAGTGACAAGCCCTATGATAAAGGAAATCTCCCGAAAGAGAAGCTCTCGGCGATTTGGATCCCGATAGCACTCATAATCGGCTTTGTCATCGCGAAGATCACCGTCTCCGGCATGAAAGCAAAGCTCAAAACGGTGCGTCCGCAGAAAGCGGCCAACAGCTACATGAAGGACGGAAGCTTAAATATCACCGACAGTCGTGATCTCTTCCTCTACCGCACCGTCACAAGAAGCGCGAAATCCACCGATAACTCATCTTCCGGCAGCAACACGCACAAATCGTCGTCCGGCACGGTACACGGCGGTGGCGGCGGAAGCTTCTGATCATTATTAAACATAAGGAGTACATAAAAATGAGCATTTTTGATAAGCTTAAAAGCACGGCACAGCAGGCAGTTGCAAGTGCCGTACAGTCAGCGGGCAACAAACGCGAAAGCTTTACGTTTACCTCACTCCCCGAAAGCCTCGCCGAAATGCAGGCTCTCCCCGAGGCAACTCTCGATACGCCGTATAAAGCAGCGGCACTCACCGTTCTCGCACTGTGCGCATATGCGGCAGACAAAAACATCGGAACGGAGATGCTTAATTTTCTCCGCGGGCCGCGTCCGCTGAACGGTCAGGAGATCTCTTTCCTGAACGACCGTTTCCGCGACGGCAAGACGTATCTTCCCTTCACATATTTTGCGGGCTCGACTCCCGACAACAATTACACGCCGACTACACCGTACACTGTCGTCGTAGAGAGCAATCACACGTCAAATGACGAAGCGGGCTATATGAAGCTCTTTATCCCCTGCGGCGGTGCCGACGCTCCGCGCCCGATAAAACTCCGTCAGCGCGGCTCCGACGGCAAGTGGTTCCTGTGGGAGCAGTATCTCCTCACAGGAGTTCGCACACCGAAAGCGGCCGATCCTTGGGCATAAGACAGGAGCTGAGCAAAATGAATATCATCGGAAAATGGAAGCTTAAAGCTATATGTCTGCCGACGGAAAACGGCCCCGTCTCCTACACCGAAGACACAATTCCCACCGAAAACGCCGAAGTTTTCGCTGAAAACCGAGATATGCTTCTCGAATTTCTCGAAGACGGCACGCTGAACACCATAGTAAAAGCCGAGGGCGAGTATCTCGCAATGGCCGAGGAATCGGGTGTTGAGCCTCGCGAAGACGGCTATATCGTCGCCATGTCGACGAGTTGGGAAAATCGCGGCGGAAAGTTCTACTACAACAGCGAGCTTGAGGGAGAAATACTCGGCGACACCGTCGATCCGTTCATCGAGATCGGCATCACCGACGACGGCTGTATCATGTATAACTACGGAATGTTCGTCTACGAGCGAGTATAACGGTCGTAAAATCGAGAAAGGAGTCCCTATCCTCCGGGGGCTCCTTTCTAATTGCTTTTGTGCTCACTTTCACCTTTGCGGCAAATATTCGCCGAAGCGAAAGATTGCGAATTGCATAAAGAGGCCAAAAGTGGTATAATAAAAGCGCAGGGCACAAGCTGTCCTTGCAGACTGACTTATAACGGAGAAAAATCTTGAATCAACATACAACAAACGACCGCACATCGATCATAGCTGTCGGAGGTTCGACGGCCTCGGGCAAGAGTGCGCTTGCGATCGCGCTTGCGGAGCGTCTCGACGGAGAGATCGTCTCTTGCGACTCCATGGCCATATACAAGGGGATGGATATCGGCACGGCAAAGCCGAGTGCTGACGAAATGGCGCGCGTTCCGCATCACATGATCGACGTATGCCCGCCGTCGCGCTCGTTTTCGGCCGCCGACTGGGTCAGCGGTGCGTCCGAAGCTATCGACGACATAACAAAGCGCGGCAAAACACCGATAATCTGCGGCGGCACGGGGATGTATCTCGATGCACTGCTCCGCCCCGAGCCGTTTTCAAAAGCGGAGGGCGCGGGAGAAAACGCAGCAATTCGCGAAGAACTACGACTTTTCGCTGAGGAAAAAGGAAACGCGGCACTTCACAAGAGGCTCTGCGAAGTCGACCCCGACTCGGCCGAGGCTATACATCCGAACAATGTAAAGCGCGTTATCCGTGCGCTTGAGATATACCTGACAACGGGAGTCACGAAAACCGAAGCGGACAGGCAGAGCCGCGAGGGCGAGTCTCGCTACAACTGCCGAATAATCACTCTCGACTATGAGAGTCGCGATATTCTCTACTCGCGCATAGAGTGCCGCGTCGACGAAATGCTCGAGCGTGGGCTTGCGAACGAGGTTCGCTCGCTTTACGAAAGCGGCGCGCTCCCGCCAGACTCGACCGCCGCGCAAGGAATCGGATATAAGGAGCTTCTGCTGTACGTCACGGGTGATATACCGCTCGAAATCGCGTCGGAGCTCGTTAAAAAGAACACTCGCAACTACGCAAAACGGCAGATCACGTGGTTTAAGAGGTATAACGACATCACGCTCGTCCCCGACCGCGGCGGTGTGATGAAAAATGCAGCAGAGCTTTGCGACGAAGCTTTCGAAAAGCTCGAAATCTAAAACGAGGTGCACGGTGAAATGATCCGTGCACCTTGTTTTATTCAGTCCGAGCATCCACCGATGAGGACGCATCCCGACGAGTCAATGCGTCTTACCTTACTTATCGGACAGTGATATCTCTTTCCGATGTCCCACGTTTCCTCGTCTGTGGTAGGATAATAAAGCGTCAGCTCACTGCGACTGCGACAAAGCGGCTCATCTCGGCGCAGCTTTATTTCTTTCACATAGCTTCGCTCTTCGCCCTCGAGCGCGAAGCATGAAACTGCAAGCTCGCAGTTCACGACGAGTCTGTCGCCGTCAAGTCTTCCGTCGACGCCGATCGGCGTCACATCGGAGACGATTGAGGCATTTGTCGAGCTCTTGCAGTCGCACTCAAATCGGTACGGGATTAGTATGTCCTCGCTCGTGACAGCGTCGTCGTTTGCCAAAATTGCCGTTACGGCGCAAGCACCTCCGATGACAAGCTTTCCGTCGGAGGTACACTCGCTCCGCTCCTGCGACGCTTTTGCAGTGAAATAAACGACTTCCGTTCCCGTCGCTCTCACAAGCTGCTTTGAGGCGTTTGTCGAAAGGCGCGAGTTCGTGCCCGCAAGACACCTTACGATACGCGTGCGAGAAAGCTCCGTTTCGCTTTCGTATGCACTTGAATACGCATCGAGCGCGAGGGCGCACGCGCACTCCGAGAACACGAACGCTTCGACATCGTACTCCGCCTCCCACGTAAATTCACCGCCGTCACCGCCGTGCATTTTCACAGATGCACATCTCGCTCGCCCGACAGCCCACGAGCGTGAGGCTTCCGCGTTCGGCGAGCTGAGCGTCAGATTTTCTTCGATCGGTGCTTTTATGCGCACCGTCGAGTACACGCCGTCTCCGTCCTTCGCAAGACAGCTTATGTATAACTCGCCTTTCAAGGTCACTCGAGACGCGCTCGGTATCGCCGAAAAAATCGCCGCCGTGCCCTCGCATGATATTATCCTAACCCCGTCGCGTTCGCGTATCTCTCCCGACGCGCTGCCGGAGCCTGTCGCACAGCGAAGCGCGGTATATTCAAATTCACCGCGTCTGAGCTCAAGTGCGACGCTGTCGGCGAGAGTGCATTCCGTGCCGTCGGACGATGTAGTCTCGAAATCAAGAGAGTCCGTGTGAGATGCAAAAACAAACGAGCGCATTTTTAAATCGAGAGAGAATTTTCGCGGACCGACGGCACGACACTGCGTGCTCTCGATCGACGACTTCACGACAAGATCGTCCGCTGACAGCTCCGACAGATCGCTTCCCGCGCACGACAGCTTTACGCTGTATTCGCAGTTGTGCGGAAACGCGCACAGCTCACCGGTGCCGCCGATGTAATAAATACACACGATCGCAAGCCCCGACAAAACGAGCTCGCCGCTGTCGATATAACGGCTTTCGGGCAAAAGCGAACTCGTGCAAGAAACTATCCGCTCAATCTCCGGCATATAATCGGGCAGACTTATATCGTCCGTCACCTCATGTAACGCTCCGATTGCAAGGTGTTGCAGTTCTGCTTTAGTATTCATATCATTCCTCATTTTTCGCGCCCCGCGTCGGGCGTTTTTGTTTTTTCTGTGACTATCTTATGTCACACTCGCCTCGGATATGCCGGAGAGACTTGATTTGTCGGACGCTCTGTGCTATAATATAGAAGCAATTTGATAATGATAATCAATTTCAAATCGAGGTTATTATGAATACAGGAAAGCTAATCGTTATAGAGGGTGCCGTCGACGGCATCGGTAAATCAACACAGTTTGCGCTTCTTCGCGACAGTCTCGAAAACTCGTCGTACAAAGTCTTCGGACATCACTTCCCGTCATACGGCACGCTTCAAGGTGCGCCTGTCGAGGCATATCTTGCAGGGAAGCTCGGCGCACCGTCGTCGCTGTCGCCGTATCTTGTAAACTCGCTTTACGCCGTCGACCGCGCCGTAACTTGGCAGACGGAGATGCGCAAGCATTTTGAGACCGGCGAGGTCATTCTACTTGACAGATACACGACATCCAGCCTCATTTATCAGTCGTCGCTTCTCGAAAGCGATGAAGAAAAGCTCGTTTTTGCGGAATATGTCTCGGACTACGAGTATAACAAGCTCGGCATCCCGCGTCCCGATGCGGTGATCTTCCTCGACGCTCCGTTTGAGGCGGCACAGTCTCAGCGAAAGCTGAGGCGCGAAAACGACGGTATCGAAAATGACGTTCACGAAAAGGACGACGATTTTTTGCACCGCGTATGGCAGAGCGCACAGCTCATCTGCGACGCGCAAAACTGGAGTCGCGTTCGTTGCACGGACAGCTCGGGAAATATGCGCACGCGCGAGGAAATACATGATGACATCATGAAAGTGATACAAGAGGTGCTTTTATGAACGGCAGAACATATAAAACGCGCCAGCGTGAGGAGATCTTAGCCGTATTCGAAGCGTTCCCCGACAGGTGCTTCTCGGCACGCGAGCTGATCACGGAAGCTTCCCTTGCCGCCTCTCAGGCGACAGTTTACAGAACGCTCACCATTCTCGCAAACGAAGGGCTCATACACCGATTTAAATCCGCGGTCGGCGGCGACTGCTACAAGCTCGCCTGTCGAAAGAGCGACCACATCCATTTTGTATGCACGTCGTGCGGCGAGCTTCTGCACTCGGACTGCAAATTCATCAGTGAGCTGTCGGAGCATCTTCAAAGCTGCCACGGCTTCCGCCTTGACACGGGAAACACGGTCATCTACGGACTGTGTGCAAAGTGCTCGCATAGTGAGGGTGACGAATGAAAAGATTTTTAACTTTATTTTTGGCATTTGTCTCGATTTTGTCGTGTGTCTCCTGCTCTTCGACAAATGACGTAAAAGGCGACGGTGAACTGCTCATCGTTACAACGATCTTCCCACAGTACGATTTCGCGCGGGCGGTGTGCGCAGGTGCCGACAATATCGAGCTTGTGATGCTCCTGCCGCCGGGAAGCGAGAGCCATGACTACGAGCCGAGCCTCGCGGATCTGAAGCTCATCGGCGATTGCGATCTCTTCATCTGCGTCGGCGGCGAGACCGATGCGTGGGTCGAAAATGCGGTATCATCCGTCGGGTCGGACGTAAATGTCATGCGCCTTATCGACTGCGTTGAACTCCTGTGCGAAGACGACGACGGAATACTCGACTCGAGTCACGCGCACGAGCACGCAGACGAACACGACCACGACGGCCACGAGATCGACGAGCACGTGTGGACAACTCCCGCGAACGCCGCGACGATCACCGAGGCCATCTGCGACGAGCTTTGCCGCATTCGCCCAGAACTTGAGGGAGAGTTTAAAAAGAGTTCCGACGCCTACGTTTCGCAGTTGAGAGAACTCGACGAGAACTATTCGTCACTTGCGGAAAATGCGCTTCATCACACGCTGTACTTCGCCGACAGATTCCCTTTCCGCTACCTTACAGAGCACTGCTCTCTCGAATACAGAGCTGCATTTTCGGGCTGTTCGTCGGACAGTGAGCCGTCTCTCGCCGTCATCGCACAGCTGACGCGCGAAATTCGCGAAGACTGCGTGCCTGTCATATTAACAACGGAATTTTCGTCGCAAAGCGCGGCACGCTTCATCGCCGATGAGGTCGGCTGTGAAATCGCTACGCTCCACTCCTGCCACAATGTATCGAAAGAGGACTTCGAGTCGGGAGTGACGTATCTCGAGCTCGCGCGGCAAAATTTAGACGTACTTACACGCGCACTCGGCTGAGCATAGATCGGAGAAATACTTATGGATAACAAAGAAAGCTTAATAGAATGCAGAAATTTGACGCTTGCCTATGACGGATCGGTCGTCGTGAGCGATCTGTCGTTTGACGTGCATCGCGGCGAGATCCTTCTCATCTCGGGCGAAAACGGTTCGGGAAAATCAACACTTATAAAAGCACTTCTCGGCCTCATTCGCCCGGTGTCGGGCAGCGTGAAATTCGCCGCAGGCGGGGTCGGCATCGGATATCTTCCTCAAAAAAGCCGCGCGGAACGCGATTTTCCCGCAACTGTCCGCGAGGTCGTCGCGTCGGGACTTGTCGGAAGACTGCGATGCGGTATCTTTATGCCGCGCGACGGTGCACGACGCATTGAGAGTGCAATGGAGAAAACGGGAATTTCGTCAATTGCCGATAAAAGCTTTAACGAGCTCTCAGGCGGTCAGCAGCAACGTGCACTTCTATCGCGTGCGCTGTGCGCCGCCGAAGAACTGCTCATTCTCGACGAGCCGACAAACGCACTTGACAGCGCGTCGAGTGCCGAGATGTACAGCATCATCACCTCTCTCAAGCATCATCACAAAATGACGGTCATGATGGTCAGCCACGACCTCGAAAGTGCCGTCGGAATGGCGGATCGCGTGCTTCATCTGTGCTGTGACGGCGCATTTTGTTGCGACTCGCGCGATTATGAGAAAAATCTCATAACGGCTCATGAGGGTCACATCGGACTTTGCAGTTGCGGGCACGACCATCACCGCGAAACGGAGGAGACAAAATGACATTTACAGAAATTTTATCGGAAGATTTTCTGCGTAATATCGTGCTTCGCGCGACCGTCGTCGGCGTGCTCGTGTCGGTGTGCGCCTCGCTTCTCGGCGTTTGCCTTGTAATGCGCCGATATTCCATGATCGGCGACGGACTGTCGCACGTCGGATACTTTGCACTCGCGCTCGGTGCTCTTGCGGGCGTCGGTAGCGAGTTCACGGTCGAAGCCGCGCTTCCCGTGGTCGTGCTTGCCGCTGTGCTCATTTTGAAGCTTGACGGCAAAGGTAAAATCAGCGGTGACTCGGCCTGCGCGATCGTATCAACGGGAGCCGTAGCCGTCGGAACGCTCATTTTCGGCATCAGCGGAACGGCAAGTGCCGATATTTGCGGAAGCCTGTTCGGCTCGGCCTCGGTCATCACCGTGAGCGGTAAGGACGTTGTTTTGAGCGTCGCTCTCGCCGTCGCCGTCGGCGCGTATTTTCTGCTGTTCTACAGGCGCATTTTCGCCGTCACGTTCGACGAGTCCTTCGCAAGTGCCGTCGGAGTTCGCTCGGGTGCCATGCAGACAGCCCTTGCCGTGCTGACCGCGATCACAATCGTCATCGGAATGAAGATGATGGGCTCGATCATGATCTCGGCACTCATCGTCTTCCCCGCCATGAGCGCGTCTCAGCTCTGCCGTAGCTTCAAAGGAGTTGTGATCTGCGCCGCGTCTGTTTCCGTCGTGTGCTTTATACTCGGCTTTGTCGTCGCTTGCCTGTTCTCACTCCAAACCGGCGCATCCGTTGTCACGGCAGAGCTCGCCGTCTTTATCGTTTTTGCGTCACTCGCACGCATTCGCTCGGCAATACGCCGACGCCGTGTTCGGAGGTTGAGCCGTGAGACGCTGTGACGGACATACTCACCCGAATTTACTGAAGACCGCCTCAGGCGGTGTCGACTTTGCAAACGCCGCCGTGCGCCTCGGCTTTGACGAGATCGTCTTCACCGATCATATGCCGTTCACCGTGACAGGTGACGAGCACGACCGCATCCCGTTCGGTTGTGTCGGCGATTACTGCCGCGCTGTTCGGTCGCTTCGCGATCACTTTGCGGACAAGATAAAAATCTCGGTAGGTATCGAGATCGACTTTCATCCGAGCTGTGTCGACGAGATACGCGACGTGCTCTCCGCGGGAAGCTTTGACCGCGTGCTCGGCTCGTCACACCTGAACATCGCGGGATTCGGCATTCCTTTTGAAAAGCTCACTCGCACCGAATTTGCCTCGATCGTCATCGAAAACTACATCGCGGCGGCTGAATCGGGATTTTTCGATGTCATAACGCATCTCGACATCTATCGCCTGCTCTTTACGGACAGTGCTTTTCCGATGACGGATGACGGCTTTCGCGTAAAATCCGTCGAAATGCTCCTCAGACGGCTATTCACACTTTTGGAGCGCAAGCACACTGCCCTTGAAGTGAACGCCGCTCCGCTTTACAAATGCTTTGACAAACTCGGCCCGTACCCGACGCGCGAGATACTCGCCATCGCCGAGGATTACAGATTCCCGATAGTCTACGGCTCGGACGCGCATTTTTCAGACAAGGTCGGATACGGCTTTGACATCTGCTCCGAGTATTTGAGATAATTCCACACCGAAAAGAGGCACCACTGAAGTGATGCCTCTTTTTTTGTTTTCGACTTTTGCCGAAGTGAGCGTTTTGTCTGCCGCGAAGTATTTTATTTAAGTCCGTACTTGTTCATCTCCGGGATGTACTTCGCGTTAATGACCTTCGCGTCGCTTCTGACGGTGTAGTCACCGTGCGTCGGGTCGACGAAGAAATCATTTTCCGCTTCGTGGAACATGAGATTGTTTTCGACGTCGCCGTAAAGATCGGCAGCTTCGCTGAACGACTTCTCACCGGTCTTATCTGTGATAAACGCGTTGTCGCGCACTCTGTGCACGGGTGTGTAGATACACTCGTATTTGCCCATGTTCGCGGGGTTGAAGTCGTAGTTATACATTACCGGCCAACGTCTTACCCACTCGTCGTAATACTCGCTGTATTGAGGAGAGTCCTTATTGACGCGCTGATCCATCAGGAAGATGTAGAAGTCGCTCGAGTAAACGCTGTCGGGGTCGTCGGTGCTCTCACCGATCGTATTGCCGGTGTACGAGAATCCGCAATCGATAAACAGATTGTCGTGCACGTCGTTGTCGCGTCCGCCGTGGAGCACGACTGCGTTCGAGACATCGTAGAAGATGTTACCGTACACTTGCTGACCGCAGGTGTTGTTGTCGAGGTATATGCCGTACACGCCGATGTTTGTGAAGAGATTATATCTGATCACATTGTCGCGAAGTCCGACGGAGTTGTATGTGTATATCGCGCCGAAATCGTCTGTCGTCATCATCATGTTGTCGAAGATGTTATACTCCATCACGCAATCGATACCCTGAAACTGGATCGCAGCGTGTGCGCCGTTCTTGAATACATTGTGCGCGACGCGTCCGCCGACATTTCCGCGAATATCAACGCCGTTTGCGTCTGCGAAGAACTGCGGCTGACCGAAGTCGTGCAGATAGTTGTTTTCGATCACATTGTGGCTTTCTTCAAGTCGAGCCATGTTCGCTGTCGAATCGGAAGCGATACCGCCGTTTATGAAGTTTCCGAGCTCACAGTTTGTGACCGTGAAGTACGTCGAGAGAGAACGGATGACGTGATCCGTCGCGGCGATGTTGTTGAATCGGCATTTGTCTATCGTGACGTGGTCGGCGTAGTTTGTGATAACATTGTCGGTCGAGCCGTTAAACGAGAGACCGACGAAGCTGATGTAATCTGCTCCCTTTTCAAGCGTCATGAATTTGCCAGATGTCGCGATGGTGTAATCGCCACCCGGTTCGTATACGTAAAGCTGATTTGTCTTCGAGTCATACCAGTACTCGCCGTTGTAGTCGAGAAGCTCCGCGAGGTTGTGGAAGAATACGGTGTCGTGCATTCTTCCCTCGTACGCGAGGCAGTACTCGTCGAGCGTGTAGCCGTTTGAGCAGTTTCTGTCCGAGAAATCGAACGTGAGGTGCTTCGTTTCCTTGTCGTAGGACTTGACCTTGAATGTGTCGACAAGCCATCCCGTTCTGAGGAATCCCGTAACTTTCATGCCCTCGGTGGTCGAGAAACCGTCCACTGCCTTAGCCGCGAGGAGCGAGAGAATTATCGTGTCGTACTCAAACTCGGTCTTTGTCGGGTCTTCATAGCGGGTCGTGAAATCCTTAAACTTCTGGTCATATCCCTCGGGAGTTTTGTTCGGATATCTCGCCTCGTAGCAGGTCGCGTTCTCGGAGAAGATGTAGTTTGAGTCCTCGATCTTGTCGACGTGACCGTCAAGATTTACTTTGTATATCTTCGAGACGGCTTTCTCGGGGAACATCGCGCTCTCCTCTTTCGTGATCGGCACGAATTCTTCGTTTTTGATTATCGTACCGTTCGCGAATATTACATCGCCGTCGCCGTATGCGGTGTAGCGGATCGGCACACCTGCCGTCCCCGCATCCTCGGCGGTAAAGGTGAGGTTGTCAAGAGAACCGTAGTTTCCGGCCTTGAACGCGACTACAATTTCGTCTGTCGCGGTCTTTTTCAGCTCGCGAACCATCTCTTTCGCACGTGCAAGTGTGGCGATAGGCTTTGCGAGCGTGCCGGGATTTGTGTCCTTCCCGTCAACTGCAACGTAGATGTCGGCATCGGTAACGGTAGGTATCGTCTGATCGAGCACCGTGCTGTACACGGGTGCGTTGTAAGCGAGCTCAAAGTCAAAGTTTGCACCTTCTTTGAATCTCTTGAGGATCACGGCAAACTGCTCGCGTGTCGCAAAGCTTGCGGGTTCGAGCGTCTTTTTCGTAACTCCCGTGATGAGTCCCGTAGCGTTTGCCCACGACATCGCGTCGCGGGCGTAGTCGTGAACCTTTTTGTAGTCCGAATATCCGGTGATATCCGCGCGCTCTTCGGTTTTGATATACTCTTTCGGCGCATATCTCATGAGGATCGCCGCAAGCTGCTGACGTGTGATGTTGTCGTTCGGTGCGAACTTGCCCGCCTCAACGCCGTTTACGATCTTACTGTTTGCCGCCCAGTATACAGCATCGGAGAACCAGTCTTTGTCCTTAACATCACTAAATCCCGTCTTGTACTTGACATCGGGTTCGCCTTGGAAGCGGTAAAGTACCATCACGACCATCGCGCGGGTCATCGTGCCCTGCGGCTCGAATTTACCGCCGCCCATGCCGTTCATATAGCCGTGCTCGGTCGCATAGATTATCTCGGGATAACTCCACCACGACTTTTTAACGTCCTTGTAGGGCGACTCGTCGGCTACACTTACAGCCCCCGCTACGCCGATCGCAGTCCCCGCCGCTGTCAGAAGCGCAAGGAATGCCGACATCAGTCTTCTTTTTTTCATTTTGTTTTTCCTTTCTGTGTTTTTTGCGTCCAAACTGCGGGAGTTCTCCCGCGTTATGATAAGTATATCACAGCGGCAAGTGTTTGTAAATGATAGTTTGCGAAAGCGTTGGCAATTTCGTATGTGCGCACAGTTTTCGATCGGTTTTTTTGTGCATATCGCCGATATGCAACTAAAAAAGCGAGGAGCAACAAGTGCTCCTCGCTTTCGTTTTAATGTTTTAAACCTATCTTGTCAAAGTCGATATTTCCGAAGCTTACGCCGTCCTTGAAGCTGTAGTCTCCGTGTGTCGGATCATTGAAGAAAGGATTCTCGTCGATGGTGTAGTTGGTGTTGCCCTCGTACACTCCGAAACGCTCGGCTGACCAAGAGCTGTCTTCTACTCTCTCCAAATTTTCAAATTCGGAACCGATGACAGCGTTGTTTTTAATGTAGTTTGCTTCTGTGACCACGCACTCGATCTCGCCGACTTTGGTAAGGTCGAAGTGATACTGATACAGAAGCGGCCAACGCTCTTTCCAGAGGTCATAACCCTCTTCGCCCTCTTCGGGCTTCTTTGTGAGGTTGTACTGGAACTTTCCGTACCAGTCTGTAACTTGAACCACTCCATCCTTTACACCTGCGAAGACACCGTTTGTGTACATGAGGAAGTCTCCTTTGGCTTCACCGAGGTTATTCACCTGATTTATGATGATATTATCGTGAACTTCGTTATCGCGGCCGCCGTGGAGTACGACTGCGTGAGCACCTGCGTTGAAGAAGATGTTTTCGTAGATCTCCTGATCCGACGAAATGTCATCGACGTAGATTCCATATCCTGGGTCGCCCTTTATGTTTGTGAAGAGGTTGTGGCGTATGATGTTCGAGCGGGAGGTGAGGCTTTCGTACATATATACTGCACCGAAGTCTCCCGTGGTCAGCATCATTCTGTCGAAGATGTTGTATTCGAGCAAGGTGTCGATGCAGTCGTACAGACGGATTCCGCCGTGTGCGCCGCGCGCGAAAATATTATTCTCGACTCGGCCGTTTATGGAGTTGTAGAGGCCGATTGCGATACCTGTCTCAAAATATCTCTGGAGACCGAAGTCGTGGAAGTGGTTGTTCGAGATCACGGTGTTGCCGGACTTGAGAAGAGCTCTGTTTGACTTCTCGCGAACGGAGACGGCGCACGCAACGTAGTTGTAGAACTCGCAGTTCTTGACGGTGACGTTTTCGGCGTTGTTGAACTGCGTGAGTATCTGAGCTGCGCTGTTTGAGAACGTGCAATAGTCTACGGTGATGTTGGATGCGTTTGAAACGATGACGTTCTCTGTCGAGCCGTCGAACGTGAGTCCCTCGAAGGTGATATAGTCCGCGCCCTCTTCGAGCGTGATACTTCCGCCCGTCATAGAGATCGAGTAGTCGCCGCTCGGCTTGTAGAGGTAGAGTATCTTCGTCGCGGGGTCGAACCAGTATTCGTTCTCCCAGTCGAGCTGATCGGAGAGGTTGTGGAAAAACACCGTGTCTATAGCGCGTCCCTCGTACATGAGAGGGAACTGTGCCATCGAGTACGTGCCCTCGAAGTTTGTCTTTTCCATGTCGAACTCCAAGACGTGCGTCTCGGGGTCGTAGGATTTTACGACAAATGTATCGATCGTGAAACCGGTTCTGAGGAATCCCGTGACCTTCATGCCCTCGATCGTGCGGAAACCCTCAA